>JAYSUQ010000045.1:0-18577 GCA_043718985.1 Bacteroidota bacterium
CATCGCCAATGTATCGAGCACTTTTAATTGGTGCTGGTTATGGTTTTATGATGTTTTCGATAGTAACGGTATTAGGTGTATCGTTTACTAAAACTACCAGTAACACTTATATAATTGCCGATTTTATTTGGCAAATTATTGAGCAGTTATTAGGTGGTGCAATAATAGGTTTAGGCAAATTACTTATAATGGAGCCGCATCCCGATATGATTGCACAAGATTAATAATTGTATTTATCTTTCCACCTTTCTTTTAAAAATTGTTTTAAATCTTTTTCGCGCGAATATTCGGAAGGACTGTAATAGGTAGTACCGCTAATTTGGCTTGGTAAAAACTCTTGGGCTACAAAATTATTATCGTAATCGTGTGCGTATTTATATTCATCGCCATAGCCTAACTCTTTCATTAATTTAGTTGGCGCATTGCGTAATTGCAAAGGCACAGGTAAATCGCCAAATTGCTTAACAGCTTGTTGTGCTAAATTAATTGCCACGTAACTTGCATTACTTTTGCTGCTACATGCCAAATAAGTTGTGGTTTGTGCCAAAATAATTCGACTTTCGGGATAACCAATTACATTAACCGCCTGAAAACAGTTATTAGCAATAACAAGTGCTGTTGGGTTAGCATTGCCAATATCTTCGCTGGCTAAAATTAATAATCGGCGTGCTATAAAGCTTGGGTCTTCTCCCCCATCAATCATTCGCGCTAACCAATAAACTGCAGCATTTGGGTCGCTACCTCTAATAGATTTTATAAAAGCCGAAATAATATCGTAATGCATTTCGCCACTTTTATCATACAGGGCTAAATTTTGTTGTATGTATTGTTTTACAACCTCATCGGTTATAATTATTTCGTTATCGGTAATGCAATTAACCACAATTTCTAATGCATTTAATAATTTACGCCCATCGCCACCCGATATTCTAATTAAAGCTTCGGTTTGTTTTATAACAATTTTTTTATGTTTAAATAACTCGTCGGTGGCAATTGCATTATTTAGTAACTCAATTAAATTATTTTTACTTAAATGCTGTAAAACCAACACTTGGCAACGCGATAGCAAGGCTGGAATAACTTCAAAGCTTGGGTTTTCGGTGGTTGCACCTATTAATGTTACAATGCCTTTTTCAACCGCATGTAGCAAACTATCTTGTTGCGATTTGCTAAAGCGGTGTATTTCATCAATAAACAAAACTGGTTTTTCTTGTTTAAAAAAAGCACCATCTTGGTTGGCTTTTTCTATAACATCGCGCACATCTTTAACGCCCGAGTTAATGGCACTTAATGCAAAAAATGGGCGCTTTAATGTTTGAGATATAATGTGTGCTAACGTAGTTTTACCAACACCTGGTGGACCCCAAAAAATAAGCGAGGGTAATAAATTTTGATTGAGTGCTTTACCTAAAGCCGTATTTGGGCCAATAATATGTTGTTGCCCAATGTAATTAGTTAAACTATTTGGACGAACGCGCTCGGCTAATGGTTGCATTTTATTTTTGGTATAAAAATTGAATTGACTACTAAATTAAAAGTAAATTATTACATTTATCACAATAAAAACAATAAACAAAAAATAATATGAATATTAAAAAAGGCATCGTTGCAGCAACAGTTTTGGTTGCAGGTTTAGTTTCAATTAATGCAGGTTTTAAGGGCGAACCAAAGGATAATTTAGATAAACGAACTTTTAATGTTTTTTTTACTGAAGTAAAAGAAGGAGTAGCCGCAAAAAAAGGAGTAGCCGATGAGTTAGAGTTTAAAGCTGGTAAGGGAATGTTTAGTCAGTTTTTGTTTGATAAATTTGAATACAAATATTTAAAATACGAAATAACTAAGGATAGCGTTTTTACTGATGAAGAGAATAATGAAATTAAATGGGTAGAAGCTGAAATTAGCACAACTGATAAAACAGACCAAACAATGGTATTGAAATTAAAGGTGGAAGATTATGACATTACTGGCGAAATTAAAATTACAAAAAAAGATAAATTAAAAAAGAAATACGAATTTGTAGGTAAAGAAAAACCTAAAAAAAAGTAATTTTTTTTGTTATTGATAAATTATCTAAACACAGTAATGTGCCCTGCTTTATTAATAGTTCCTTTTTTAGTTTCTACTTCTAACAAAAATACATAAACGCCATCAGGTACAGATACACCTTTAAATGTGCCGTCCCAAGCATCTTTAATATCGTTTAACTCTTTAATTTTTTGTCCCCAACGGTTAAATATTAAACAACTAAATTTATCTAAACAAGTACCTTTAACAAACCAAGTATCATTTACGCTATCGTTATTTGGAGTAAATGTATTTGGAATGTACAACGTGTAATCGCCATTACTTTTGGGCATTGTTAAAACATAATTGGTTTCGCAATTATTGGCGTTTTTTATCGTTAATGTATAAACTCCTGTACTAACATTTTCAAATACGGTGCTGTTTGTATATCCAAAATTGTTAAAGTTTATGAGATAAGGCGCCGTTCCACCATTAATGCTATCAACCTTAAATATGCCATCATTGTTTTCGCAATTTGGAGCTTCGGTAATAAAACTTAAAATTGATGTTAGTGCTAAACTCACATTAAATATGGTTGATGTTGAGCAAGCTCTGTTTGTTATTGTTAACGAATAATTACCTGTTGCTAAATTTGTAGCCGAATTTGTTGCTGATACATTTGGACTCCAAAAATAATTACTATTAGCTAAATTATCAATTACCAAAACACTGCCATTATTTATATTACAATTTGATGGGGTAACTGTGCTTGCAGTTATAAGCAATGGTGTTGAGGCTATAATTGTAACGACTGAATTTGTTTGACAAACTCCGTTGTTAGCAGTAATGGTATAATTGCCCGCTGCCAAATTACTTGCTGTATTGGTAATAGAGGAAACCCCCGAACTCCAGGTATAAGTATTACTAGATGGAGAAGATGTAACAGTAGCTGAACCGTTACTTAAACCACAAGTTGTATTACTATGAGTTAGTGAAGTGATTGTTGGCGTAGCATTAACGCTAACGGTTATTATTGCAGTGTTAGAACATGCGCTGTTAAACCCAGTAACTGTATAATTTGTTGTTGCATTTGGTGTTGCAATAACCACACTACCTGTTGATGATGAAAGTGTTGATGCATTTACCCATGAATAGCTATTAGCACCAGTTGCTATTAATGTAGCCGATGAGTTTGTACCTAAACAAATATTAGTATTTAAATTTAAGGAAATAGTTGGGCTTGCAAGCACACTAACAGATGAAACAGCTTGACTAGTACAAGTATTTAATGTACCTATAACATTATAATTTGTTGTAGATAATGGGGAAGCAATTACTACGCTTCCGGAAGTAGTATTTAAGGTAGCACTCGAATTCCATGTATAAGTATTAGCACCGCTTGCAGTAAAGGTAGTTGTTTGTCCGGAGCAGATTGCAGATAACGTTGGAGTAACTGTAATTGTAGGACTAGCAATAACACTAATTGTTGAAACGGCCTGACTAGTGCAAGTACCAACTGAACCTGTGACTGTGTAATTAGTAGTAACGGATGGATTAACTGTAATACTATTAGTTGTTAATCCATTATTCCATAAATAACTTGTAGCTCCAGTTGCTGTGAGTGTGGTTAATATACCTGGGCAAATAGTAGCATTAGGAGCTACCGAAACTCCACTGGAAATAGAAAAAGTTAAAGTTCCTGCTACTATGCGACATGAAGATAAATTGATATTTCCATTTTCAGAAACCAATAACTGATACATACCAGCCTGAGAAGAAGCAACTGCTGTTATATTATAATTAGGAGATGTAGCTCCTGAAATATAGCTCCATGTTGTACCGCCATTACTACTGTATTGCCATTGATATTGAGGGTTAGTATATCCTCCTGAAGTAATAGTAGATTGCAAATTTACCGCATCACCTAAACAAACCAATGTATTATTAGGTGATATAGCTAAAACTACACCAGGCCCGCAAGGGGCCAAGGAAATATCATCAACCACATAATCATTACCACAACCACCCGGTGCATTGTTTTTTAAAACAACATCAACACTGGTTTGTCCTGGCCCTGTAGTAAATGCAAAACCGTATTGTATCCAAGGTAAAGTTACGGAGTTTGTAGCTACAGCCAAGTTTCCAGATGTTATCGAATTTAAAACTGTTCCAACTGGAAATTCTGTCTGAAATTTAATATTAGCAAATACATAACTTGAACCACACACATTAGTTACAGCATCTGGGGAATTATTATTAGCGAGATAAGCAGAGAATACATAAGTAGTGTTTTGACAAAGACCTGTAACGTGTTTTCGATATACTTCTGATGCTGGATAATCTGAATTAACTACCATCATATAACCATTTGCATTTCCAGTGTGATCCTGATTATCATTTACATAACCAGCATTAGTACCAGATGGATTACTGGAACTGGCAATAACATAAGTTCCATTATTTGGTACTCCTTGCAAATAAGTATAATTTGTAACACCTGGCGGTAAAGCTGGTCCATAAAGAGATGCTCCCGAACCAAAATCTTCAAAAAATACAGGGGCTCCTAATGTTCCAGAACAAATAGGTGTTGATGTTGGAGTACAATTAATATTTACTGATACAGTAGTTGAACTCGAACAACCACCCGGAGCAACTGCGGTAACTGAATAAACTGTATTTACTGATGGACTTACGTTCACCGGACTACCATTTAGATTTCCAGGTTGCCAATTATAAGTCCATGGCCCACCCGTGGCTGGAGCAATAGGGCTTATTGCAATACTTGTTGCAGTGCTGGCACAATACGTATAACTATTAGCTGTAAAAACATCTGTTACTAAAGAGATTGAAAAATTTGCCTGACTAAGTAATTGCCCTGTTGCAACACCATTTATAGCAAATTGCACAAATGTTCCTACATAACTTAATGGTGTAACGGTATTACTAGCTGCAAATGTAAATGTTTGAAGAACACCTGAACTATTATATCCACTAACCTGACCAGCTGTTGTTGCTAAAAAAAACCATCCAAATTTATTAACTCTCCAGCCGCCGCCCAAAATATTAAATGACACATCGGGCTGAGTTGTATTATTACACGCATAACCTTGACTACCATAATTTAATGGGGTAATTGTTTGAGTTGGAGTTATATTAAAATTATATAAATTACAAATGCCCATACCTGTTCCAGTTAAAGTTCCTAAACATGTTACCGTTGGAGTAATAACACAATTAATGTTTAAAGTTTGAGTAATAATTGGTCCACAAGGTGCATTCATTTGAACAGATACTGTATAATCACCATTTATTAAATTAGTTACTGAATTAGATAAAGAAGTTGTATTATTTGTTTGACTAACAATTGTTCCGCTCGAATTTGTCCAAGTATAAGAAAATATAGGGGACACTGCATTTGTAGATACTGTGGCCGAAGCAGTTGAATTATTATTACTGATACAATTAGAAGTTAATGTTAATGAAAAACTTCCCGTAGAAGACAATGAGGTAGAACCTGGAATTAATAAATCTATTAATGTTCCTCCTACTTGCCCTGCTGTTGCACCATTACTCGTATTAAAACACTGAGAAGATGCATTTGTAAATACACCAGGATTCCCTCCATTTAAAAATGAAGTATAAGGCAATCCAGTTGATGTCCAAATGACACCGCCACCACCACCGCCGCCTTTTCCGTGACAATCGGGTCCACTAAAATTATCTGTACCGCCATCTCCTCCTATTACTGAAATATTTAATGCAGATCCCGAGCACGCTTCGATCAATACTGTACCTCCTGCTCCTCCTCCCCCTTGTCCGTCATTGCCTGCAATTAATATATTATTACTTCCATTAGAATTAATGAAGTTTCCATTTCCGAAAATAGAACCGCCGCATCTGATAATAATAATCCCTCCGCCAGAGACGCCACCTGTTGATACACCATCATTTTCGTGACCAGAACCTCCACCTCCACCTAAAAATATTTTATTATTTATATTTGAATATTGGCAATTTTTACCTTCATAGCCACCACATACTGCAACTGATGAACCGCCACACAAAGAATTGCCACCTTGTCCACCTTGTCCAAAATTCCCACCTCCAGCTCCACCTCCATTTACATCATTACCTGCTCCACCACCGTTAGCTAAAGCACCTAGTCCTTTTGCAAAAGATGACTTTATAATTGTAATTCCTTCTCCTTTATTTGCTGATTCAAAGGAAGAATTTGGAAGTTTAAAATCTGTTGAATTTCCTGAACAAGAATAAAATTGCCCGAATACTTGCGCTCCTCCTAAAAAGCCTTTGCCAGTTACTTCAATGTTTGCATTTAATGTAACATTACCAGTTGCTTCAAACACTAAAACTCCACCAAATGAACCATTCCAAGGTGTGCATGTTAATAGTCCAATAACATTTACATTGTTATAAACTGGAACTTTTACTAATTGTAATAATCCTGTTGTATTATAGGTTCTTAGAATTGGATTCGTAAATGTAATTGTGGTAGATGAAATAGTTAAAATTACAAGCATTTCGTAATTTCCAGCATCATTATATGAATTGATGGTTCCAAAATTAGAAGTATTGGTGGTATCAATACTTGCTCCCTTCATTTGAATTAACACTACTTTATCTCCTACTGCAAAACCAGAAGTAGTTGTCACATTTGTTGATTGAGTACCAACAGATGTAACTGAAGTATAATTATTTATGATGCCCGATATATTAGTTGTTTGAGCGTGCGCAGAAATAAAAGCAAAAAATAATAATAAGTATTTCATGCAAGATTCAAATTTCGCATGCATTATTTAAAAAAATCTTTAATGCAATTAGCAACAATTTGCACTTCTGTTTTTTGCATACCTGGCCAAAGGGGTAAACTTAAACAGGTGTTAGCCATTTGTTCGGCAATAGGATAACTGCCTTGTTTTAAACCTAAATGAGTATAGGCATTTTGCAAATGTGGTGGTGTTGGATAATGTATTAATGTGCCTATCCCATTTTCGGTTAAATGCGTTTGCAAAGCATTTCGTTTGTTTGTACGCACTACATATAAATGATAAACATGCGTAGCATTTGCGTGTGTTTTAGGTAACATTAAATCAGTAATATTACTTAATAGCTCATTGTACCAAGTTGCAATTTCAATGCGTTGGGCAGTCCAGTTTGTTAATTGTTTTAGTTTAACTGATAATAATGCCGCTTGCAATTCATCTAAACGCATATTATAACCTATAACTTCGTTAAAATATTTTTTTTCAGAACCATAATTACGCAATGTTTTTATTTTAGTTGCAAGCATCTCATCGTCAGTAGTAACTGCACCAGCATCGCCTAAAGCGCCTAAATTTTTACCAGGGTAAAAACTTGTTCCGTTAACATTACCAAAACTACCTGTTGTTTTATTATTATATGTTGCTCCATGCGATTGCGCATTATCTTCAATAACAAATAGATTATGTTTTTTTGCTATATCCATAATTTCATCCATTTGGCAAGCTTGGCCATATAAATGCACTGGCATTATTACTTTTGTTTTGACGGTTATTGCGACTTCAATATTTTTTGGGCAAATATTAAATGTATCTATATCAGGCTCAACAAAAATTGGTGTAGCGCCTACATACGAAGCTGCTAAAGCTGTTGCAATATATGTGTTTGATGGTACAATAACCTCATCACCAGCTTTCACCCCTAAGGCTTTTAATGCTAAATGCAAGGCGTCTAAGCCATTGCTAACACCAATACTAAACTTGGTATTGTTGTAGGCGGCATATTCATTTTCAAATGCTTCTAAATATTTACCCATCACAAACCAGTTACTGTCGTAAACATCACTAAATGTTTGTATCATTTGCGAACGAATGGCTTTGTGCATTGGTTCAAAATTTAAAAAGGGAATAGAGTTCATTAAAATTGAAAGTAATGTTAATTTATGTTTTAAATCAAAAGTATTAAAAATAAATATACTTAATGTATTATACTTATAAAATTTCTTTGCTAAATTAGCACAATGATGATTCCATATTTAATAGAATTTGATAAATTAGGTGTTACAGATATAGGTTATATATCAGTTAATGAAACATTAACTAAAATACCATTTATTGCAAAACGTGTTTTTTGGACCTATTTTACACCCGAAGACGTTGTTAGAGGCAGACACGCACATTACAAAACTGAGCAGGTTCTAATTGCTGTTGCCGGTAGAATTGTAGTTAATTTAGAACTACCAAATGGCGAAAAACAAATTTACTCATTAGACAAACCAAATTTAGGGCTTTATGTTCCGGCAAATTGTTGGCATACAATGCAATATTCGCATTCATCGGTTCAATTAGTTTTTGCTAGCACTGGGTATAACGAAAGTGATTATATTAGAGATTACGATAAATTCAAAGAGGTTTATCCAAAATGAGTGTAACCGTTCAAAATGTAATTCCTACCAAGGTTCCTAATTGGTGTGATCTTTTTAATCACCCAAATTTTTACAATTTACATAAAACAAATTCTTCTTTTTACCTTTCAATTTTTCTTGAAGAAAAGTTAATTGGCCTTTGTCACTTTACCGAAGTTGAGCCGGGATTATACCGCTCTCCTTACAGAGGAACATATGGAAATATCAGTCTTAAAGAAGATCTTGATCTGCAGATTAAATACAGTTGCGTTAACGAGTTGCTGATTTTTTTTAAAACCACAAATGCAAAAAAAATAGAAATAGTATCAGAATCATTTTCGCATAATCTTCATAATGCAAGCTCATTATTTAATATTTATTTAAGTAAAGCCTTTTCAATTTGTAATCAAGAAATTAATCACACGTTAGTTGTTGATGAAAAACCGCTTATTGAAAAGATGAAGCGGAATAATAAAAAACGTTTAAATAAATGCGAAAGAGAAAATTTCGTTTTTGAACAAATTACTTCCTCGTCTGATATCGAACAAGTTTATCAAACCATTAAAGAAAACCGTGAAGGAAAAGGGTATAAAGTTTCTATGACTCTAGAACAAATTTTAGAAATGTATAAGGTTTTTCCTGAAAATATTTATTTTTTTAAAGCATCTCAATCCGGAAATTCAGCTGCGGCAAGTGTTTGCATTAAATTAAACATTAACGTTTTATATGTGTTTTATTGGGGAGATAAACAAGGTTTTGAACAATACAGTCCGGTAGCTTATTTAGCAAACGGTATTTATAACTTTGCACAACAACAACAATTTAAATTAATTGATGCCGGCACATCATCTATACAAGGAGAACCGAATTTTGGAGTTGCTACTTTTAAAGAAAATTTAGGATTTACAATTTCTCCAAAACTTACTTTTACAAAGGAAATATGAATAGAGACTTAAAAAATTACCAAGAACAATATACAAACCAACCGTACGAAAAATATCAAGTTGCTTTTAGAAAAAGAAAACTGATAGAATTATTACAAAAATACAATCATAAAAACCTTTTGGAGGTTGGTTGTGGTTTAGAATCTATTTTTTTATACTTCAGTAATTACGAAACTCTAACAGTTATTGAACCTGCAGAAATGTTTTATGAAAAGGCTTTGGCTGATAAAGATAATGCCAAAAACATTACTGTAATAAAAGCATTATTAGAAGATTCTTTATCACAATTAAACGGCAAAAAGTTTGATTTTATATTAGTTAGTTCTTTATTACACGAAATTCCTGACCAACCTAAATTTTTTAAAACATTATTCGATATTGCTTCAGAAAATACGGTAATTCATTTTAACGTTCCAAACGCAAGTTCTTTTCACCGTTTATTAGCAGTAGAAATGGGACTCATAAAAACAGAGTTTCAAAAATCAGATAGCAACATACAATTTCAACAACATACTGTTTTTAATCTTAATTTATTAAAAGAAACGGTTGAAAAAAACGGATTTACAGTAATTGAGAGTGGTTCTTATTCCTTCAAGCCATTTACCCATAAGCAAATGCAAAACATGATAAATATCAATTTAATAACTGAACAAATGTTAGATGGTTTTTATAAAATGGAGCGATATTTGCCCGAGCTTGGCTCAGAAATTTATGTAAATATTAAAAAAAAATAAAACTTGATAATGGAAAAGTTTGATTTTGCAGTATACGGAAATAACACAGGCGCCATGATAAGCGCTTTAGAGTTAGCTAAAAGACATAAAGTGGTTTTAATTAACCCAACACCAAATTGGGGAGCACATTTTGCAGGTATAAAAATAAATGCTGTTAATTTTGATATTGGCATGAACTTTTTTGAGTTCACTACTTTTCACAAACCAAGTGATGACCTGTTGACATACGACCCTGCAGTTAGAAACGACTCTGCACGATTTTTTCATTTGGTACAAAAATATATTTCTGATAGAATTGATCTGGCAGAAGTAGATAAAATTGAAACATTATCGCAAGGTGTTTTTGCCGGAGATATTGTAATGGCCAACGAATTAGATATTTTAACTAAGTTACCAAAAGCAACTATACAAAAAATAACATATGAACTTGAAGAAATTTTAGCCAACGGAGATAAAGCGTTACACGCATCACAAAAAAAAATAAATGAAAATCTATTTTTAAATACGCCGTATTGGGATGTATCCATGGCAAATCACGGCAAAACATTTCACAATTTATTTATTGAACCGCTTTGCAAAAATATTTTTAATATCTCATCTAAAGATTTTCCTGCCTTACTACACCGCATTGTTTGGGTACCACTTTTTTATCCAGAATCGCTTTTAAAAGCCATAACAAATAACGAAGCGCTTACTCCAACAGTGTTCCACTATCCTACAAAAGCATATTTTGCGGCATTTTTAGAAGAGATTTTAAATGAATTAAAAGCAAGTAAAAACATCACCCTAGTTTCAACCGCACCAATACAAATTACAAAAAACAATACGTTTCAATTTATTTTTGAAACTGATACTTATACTTCCGATAAATTAATTTGGTGCAACGATCTTCAAAGCGTACTGAATTTAAGTTCAATTAAAACGCCTGAGTTTGTTCCGCAAAAAACTTCGGTTACTCTTGCTTTTTGTGTTACAGAAAGTAAAAATATTACACGACAATTTTCTTGCTTATATGTTTGTAACGAAAGTCCGGTTTATCGTATAACCAACCAAGAATATTCTGCAAAAAACACTACAAATGATACAACAAGGTTAGTTTTAGAATTTAATCATGATGTATTAAACGCATTAGGGTTAGACACTAATGAGAAGATTATAGATAACATTAATGAATTTTTAACACAAAGCTGCATTATAAAAACAGCACTAAAAGCTGAGAACATCACTGTTAAAGCGATAAAGAACGTTGTTAACCTGCCAACACTTAATAATTTCAATAATTTCGAAAAATTATTTAATTTAACTCAAAATTTATTACCCGACGTTGAGCTCCTTGGACCGGCTTCAGGATTTGTTTCAACCTCATTTAACGATCAGGTAGTACAAGCTTTAAAAATTGGAAAAAAATATAATTAATTATGGCTGTTACAAAAGAAGAACTTGATAAAATTGCTCATGAATATCATGAACAAGATTTAATGAAAGATAAATTTATAGAAGACGAATGTCAATTCTATACTTACGATTGGGTTTTCGAAAACATCAAAGGCTGCACAACCGTTTTAGAAATGGGTTATGGCGAAGGAAACTTTACTGAAGAATTGGTAATGAGAAATTTCAAACCTACAGTTCTTGATGGCTCAGATGTATTGTTAGCAAAAGCAAAACAATTACATGGTGATAAAGTTGAAGTTGCAAGTGCTTTATTTGAAGAATATAAACCAGACAAAAAATTTGATTGCGTTTTAGCAACACACGTTTTAGAGCATGTTGATGATCCTGTAGTTCTTCTAAAAGAAATGAAAAGCTGGATTACGGATAACGGTAAAATTATTATTATCGTTCCAAATAAAGAATCATTACACCGTCAATTAGCAGTAATTATGAATTTACAACCAGAACTGGATACTTTAGGTGTAAGAGATAAATTGGTTGGCCATCAACGTGTATATTCGATAGACACTTTAAGTAAAGACACAATTTCAGCCGGATTAAAAGTTATAGAAACTTATGGCTTCTTTTTGAAAACATTACCGAACTCTATGATGTTAGGTTATTCAAAAGAATTAGTAATTGCTTTAAATAAAATTTCACCAATAATGCCAAAAACGCTAATGGCTAACATTGGTTTGGTAGCAACAAAATAACTTATGCCAAAAATAACGGTAATTACACCTTGTTACTTTAACGAATTAAACATTCCCGATTATGCTATTCGCATGATTGAGAATGAAAAAATTTTCCCATCCGATGTTACTTTCGAGTATTTATTAATTGATGATGGATCAAAAGATAATACCTGGAAAGAACTAATTAAATTCCAAAAACAATATCCTGATAAAGTAAAAATTATAAAATTAGTTCGAAATTTTGGTAGTACAAATGCAGTATTTTCATCCCTTCCATTTTCTAATGGAGATTGTAATGTCGTTATTTCTGCAGATTTACAAGACCCGCCCGAATTAATTTTAAAAATGTATGAAAACTGGTTAAAAGGGTATAAACTTGTTTTGGCAAATCGCACAAATAGAGAAGAGCCATTTTTACAAAAACTAATATCAAACACTACCCATAAATTAGTTCAAAAATTCGGGTTAAAAAATTTACCAAATGGCGGATTTGATATGAATTTGTTTGATAAAGAAATTAAAAATATTTTAATAAAAATGGATGAAAAAAACACCTTTTTTCCCTTTTTATTAATGTGGCTTGGTTATGAATTCGTAAGCATTCCTTATGTACGCCGTAAACGCGAATTAGGCAAATCAACATATACCTTATCTAAAAAAATAAAAGCGTTTGTTGATTCTTTTGTTGCATTTTCGTTTTTTCCAATTCGTTTAATTTCTGTTTCAGGTTTAATTTTAGGCTTTTTAGCTTTATGTTATGCATTATTTGTTATAATTGGTAAATTATTTGGCTTTGAAAATTCTAATGGATGGTCGAGCTTAATGGTAGTAATTTTATCTGTTTCAGCATTTCAAATGATTGCTTTAGGTATTATAGGCGAATATGTTTGGAGAAATTTAGAGGCGTCTCGCAATAGGCCAAATTTCATTATTGATACTAAAATTGGGATTAATTAGACTTTCCTACCTCTTAAAACATCACTATTTTTTTATTCAAAATAAAAGCAATTAAAATTAACAATAATCCAACTGGCACCAACAATAACCCTTTATAAAATAATCGGGTTTTATAGTTTAGTTCTATAGTATGTTTACCTTGTGTTAAATAAACACCCGTCATTCCATTATTAACATTTAACAAATTTGTTTCAACATCATCTAACGTTAAATGCCAACCTTTTTCGTTTGGAAATGATAAATACATTATTTTAGTTTCGTTTGCGGTTACATCTCCTTCAATTTTTATATCGCTAAAGCTTGTAACATTAAATGTATTTTGTTTTAATGCGTCAATATTAATTTTATAGGTATCAAAAGTAAACTGATTATTTAATAGTGTATCGGCAATGTTATATTGTTTTAAACCTTTAGTGTTTATAACCTCATTGTCATTTATTACAATGGCTTTTAAATTCACAAAGTCTTTTTGATTAATACTTAGCTTTTCGTAATCGCTTTGTTTAACATAGGTATTGTAAGTATAACCAAATGTTAAATTAAACTTATTTTTTAAAACTAAAACATCACCAAATTTAGCCACCGAGTCGTGCGTGTTATGCCACACAGGGTTGGTGTAACCACCTTTTACTAAAATATATTTTACTTGGTTTAACGATTGTAAAATTGGTCTATTTAATAAACCTGGTGCCCAACGGCTTTCGTATTCGTTTTGACCAGTTATTACACCAGTTTTTTTTAAGTAGGTTATGTAATTGTTATTGGCAAATGAACTGTAAGAAGACGTTCCATAATAATCGTGTATTTTATTATCGTTTAAACTACCATGTATAGCTCCCGATGAAAAATAATTTTTATCAATACGATAAAAACCTGTTTCGTTTTTTTTAATATAATTTACAGCCTCAATCGAATAATCGTTATAAGCCACTTTTTCAGTTAATTCACGAGTATATATTGCATCGCGGCGATTTATTGAAAAGCTTGATAAATAAATTAACTCTACACACATAAAAGCTAGTAGCGTATATTTAACAGATAATATATTATCACTTTTAGTAAGTAAAAACAATAACACTGCATATATTACTATTGATGCTTTTACAAAAATTGAAATGCTACCATCGGGATGTACTGAAGTTCCTTTAAAATAATTATAACTTAACAATATAATACTTAATACAACCGAGGCAATTAATGCTATAAGGTTAATTTTTTTATTTTTTATAATTGTATCTAATGCTAATGCCGAGTAAATTATAAATACTAACGAAATGCAAAAAGAAAATATTCTAAAATAATCTCCCGAAAATAGCCAAAATGCATATCTAAAATACGGAAACAAAGTAGGTATTAACCAAACCAATAGCCAAATAAGGTAATGCTTGCGTTGAGATTTTGAAACCGAAGTAAATATTTGTGGCATTAATATAATTGTTAAAATACCGCAGTAAGAAACTGGTGCTTCTAAAAAATTTTGCCATCCTTTAAAGTTACTACCGCTTCCTAAATAATCGCTACTAAATAATCGAGAAATAAATGTGCCAAATAAATTTTTATCTGCAGTTTCAAACATCGGCTTAGACGATAAAATATCAGTGTAAGAATTTGAACCACTACCACGCGGACTCTCTAATAATTGCAAAACAGACTCAAACAAAAAAGGTGCCGCTAACATTAAACCAATTAAACCAAATACACATAACCTACCTATTAAATTAAAAAAGTTTTTGGCGTTTAATTGCTCGGTTTGTCCTAATCTAAAAATGATATAAAACAAAAGTATAATACCAATAACATATAAGTTAAAAGGCATTGAAATTGCAATTAAAGCAATGCCTAAAACAAATACAATAAATTTATTTTTTTGAAAATACAATTCAAATCCTAATAGTGCAACAGCTAATGTAAATGCCTCGTAAGTAAAAACATACCAACAAGCACCAATAATCATAAAACCACTAAACGAAAAAACTAATGCGCCAATTGTAGCTGTGTAATTAGTAATATGTAGTTGTTTTAAAAACACATAAAAAATTAAACCCGAACTAATAATTTCTAATAAAACAATATAAACATAAATTTTCGGCATTGATGCGGGACCAATAACATAAGCTATTAGCATAAAAGGGTCGCGCAAAAAACCACCAAGTACATTTTGCCCCATACCTTCCTGAAACGACCAAGTTGGTAAGCCATACCTTTGAAAATAATTTGCAAAATTTTGAAAAAATGGCCAAGCGCCATTAACGGTATCACTACCAATATCTTGAAACAAAAATAATTTTTTAAGTAAAATAAAATCTTTAAAAACAAAAAAAGCTACAAACATTAATAAACCTAAGGTTACAAAAACGCCCTTTTTCCCTAATTTTTCAAAAACATCAACTTTTGAAATTGTATTACTATTTTTTAAACTTTCGGCTTTACTCATAAATTATCAAATGCGTTTTACAAGCAAACAATATACTAAAAAAAATTAATTAGTGATACGTAACAAATTACTGATTATTTATTTTGTTTTTATTGTTTTAAAATTGATAACTTTAATAGAATTATTTAAATTATGAAATAGCCATGTTTGCCTTAGTCACAAATAATTATTAAACTAGCTAAACCATATGACAATTAAAACCAATAAATAAAAATTATGAAAAAAATAAATATTGCCATAAATGGTTTCGGACGAATTGGCCGAGTGTTTTTTAGATGCGCTTACAATAACCCTAACATTAACATTGTAGCTATTAATGATATTACCGATGCCACTACCCTAGCTCATTTATTACAATACGACTCGGTACACCGCAAGTTTCCTGCTAAAATAACACATAACGAAACAAATTTATTTGTTGATGGTAGTCCAATAAAAATATTTGCTCAAAAAGACCCGGCCAATTTACCTTGGAAAGAATTAGATATTGATATCGTTATCGAATCTACTGGTTTGTTTTTGGATAAAGAATCGGCTCAAAAACATTTAGATGCTGGTGCAAAAAAAATAATTTTATCGGCCCCCGCTAAAGATGATGATATTGTTACCATTGTTATGGGTGTTAACGACGATTTATTAAAACCAACCGATATTATTGTATCTAATGCTTCGTGTACAACCAATTGCGCATCGCCAATGTTAATGGTGCTAAAACAATGGGGTATTGAGGAAGCATATGTAACCACAGTTCACTCCTACACTGGCGACCAACGTTTGCACGACGCACCACATAAAGATTTGCGAAGAGCACGTGCTGCTGCAATGAGTATTATACCAACTAGTACTGGTGCAGCAAAAGCATTGGGTAAAATTTTCCCTGATTTAGAAGATAAATTAGGCGGTTGCGGCATGCGAGTGCCCGTTGCCGATGGTTCGCTAACAGATATAACTTGTGTTTTACACGATTACCCAACTGTTGAGCAAATTAAAATAGCATTTAAATTAGCCGCCGATACACATTTAAAAGGATATTTAGAATATACCGAAGACCCGCTTGTTTCTGTAGATGTTATTGGAAACCCACATTCGGTTATTTTTGATGCCGATTTTACAAGTGTTGTAGGTAATTTAGTTAAAGTAATTGGCTGGTACGATAACGAATACGGATACAGCTCGCGTTTGGTTGATTTGGCACTAAAAATGGCGACAATATAACAACACGTAATTTTGTATATTTGTTAAATGCTTTTAAAAATTAATTATAGTTTAATGCTTTTAATTGCTAGTTATTGGTGTTTTAGCCAAAAACTAACTATTAATGCTGGCCCCTATCGCACGGTTTGCGCTAACACAACCTATACTTTAGGGGGCAGCCCAACTGTAAGCGGTGGTAATGGGCCATATAGTTACAATTGGTATCCGTCAAATTTTTTAAACTCAACAACTATTGCAAACCCAATTGTAACGGGTATAAACACCGATATGTGGTATAAAGTTGTTGTAATTGATAAAGATTCAACTATTGACTCGGCTTATGTGTTTTTTAAATACGATATTATAAAAACATTTAATGCAGGTATAGATACTGGCTACTGCCTTAACCAACAACCAGGTGTAGTAATTGGTGCAAGTAACAATAATAATACCGATCATATTTTTTTATGGTACCCAACAAGCGGTTTAAATAATGCAACAGCAACAAACCCAATAGCAACACCAAGTGTTAACACAACCTACACACTAACTGTAAGCGATGGTAAGTGCCCCGATTATAAAACTACTGTAACCGTTAATGCATATATACAACCAACAATAAATGCTGGTTTAGATACCACAATAAACGAAGGCGAAACTATAACCATTAAAGCAATTGGCGCAACTAAATTTTGGTGGCAACCCGATTATAATATAAAATATGGTAACACGGCAACACCCGATGTTTGGCCTACTACAACAACTACTTATGTACTTTATACTACTGATAAAAATGGATGTTGGGCTGGCGATGATGTGTTAGTAACCGTAAAAAGTGGTAACACTTTATATTTTTACAATACCTTTACACCAAATGGCGATAAAGATAATGATGTGTTTTACATTGGTAACATTGAAAAATTTCCTGATAATAATTTAAAAATTTATAACCGTTATGGCAAATCGGTATTTAGTGCTACTAATTACATAAACGATTGGGATGGTAAATACTTAGGTAGCGATATACCTGCCGGTACGTATTATTATATTTTAAATGATGGTATAGATAAAACATACAAAGGCACTGTAACACTTTTACGTTAGTATGGTAATTATTAAAGGTTTTATAACTGCCATCATAAATAGTTTTAAAGCAATTAGTTTTATATTTAGTAATAAGTTATCGGTTTATTATTTTTATGCTTTTTGTTTGTGGCTATTAATTTGGGGATTAAGTATTTTAGGTTTAACTACTTTAGCAAAATCAATTTCTAATATAATAAACGAGCGTATTGCATTTAATAATATACCCGATGTTGGTAGCTGGTTATCGTTTTTTAAACCTTTTTTAGGTGGTTATTTTACTGTAATAATTAGTTTTTTTATAAAAATAATTTTATGGTTTGTATCAAGTATTTTTATAAAATATGTTGTACTCATAATTCTATCTCCACTTTTTTCTTTATTATCAGAGGTTACAGACGAACGGTTAAATAACACTAAATTTCCGTTTACTGTGCAACAATTAATTAAAGATGTTTTTAGAGGTATTGTAATTAGTTTACGAAATATGTTTTTAGAATATTTTATAGTAATAATTTGTTTTTTAGTAACCTTGCTTTTTGCACCATTAGGTATTATTACAACACCTATTTTAATTATATCGTCGTGGTATTTTGTTGGCTACACCATGCTCGATTATAATTTTGAACGGCATAAAATGACAATGCGCGAAAGTAATTTATTTACAAATCAAAATTTTGGATTAACCTGTGGCA
>JAYSUQ010000046.1:0-5971 GCA_043718985.1 Bacteroidota bacterium
GTGTAAAACTAAATTTAAATTTTTGTAACAATTGCATTAGTTTTTAATGATAAAAACATATAATGCGCAACAGTTTTTAAACATAAAAGTTAACAACCCTGTTATTAAATTGTTTTTTGCTTTTATAAAAACAGGCTTTCAAATAAGATATTTGTTTCGAATTATTTTTGAGTGTGAGATTAAAACAACACATATTTTTTATAAAGCCATTTATTATTATAAATAAAATGGGGTTACTATTATTATTATTAAATAATCTTAAACTCATTAGCCAAACTTTGTTGCCAACTGCTAATTATGCATTTGAGACACAATTGCCCTTTAATGAAAATTATATTAAGCAACAAAAAATAAAATCGATAACGTTTGATATTATTGATAAAAAAGACTTGCAAGTTGCCGAAGATAAAGGACTACAAAACTATTATGAATTTAATGAGTTAGGAATTTTAAGTCGTTATTATTACACAACTATTAGTAAAACCATACAAAAAGAATATTTTGTTGCAGCAAAACATCACAAACGCAAACAAATTAGTGCGGCACATAGTTATACTAAAAATGAATTTTTGTACGACACCATATCAACCACTTATTTTTTTAATGAAAGTAAAAGCATAAAGCTGAAACGTTATAACGACGGCGATTTTTATGAAAGTTATTATTATAACTACAATCAAGAAAATGAAATTATTTCGGAAAAACGATTTAAAGAAACCAACATATCACCTTTAAAACAAAATTTTAAACTTGGCAACCAATTAGTTATTAGTGATGAAACATATGTATATCAAAAAACAGGAAAATTTCAATTAAAAAAAACGTGTCAAAATAACGAAGGCAGGCCATATAAAGACGTTATTTATAATTATAATTCACAACATCAAATTACTTCAATAAACGAACAATATATTGTAGCTTGGATAATACAACAAAGCGAGTTTGAATACAACGCTAAAAACCAATTAATTAAAGCAAGTTATAACAGTAACAGCAATGGCAATTACCAAGAGATGCGGACGTATGAATACGATGAAAACGACTGCCTATTAACCGAAAAACAATTTAAAAACGGAGTGATGCAAAAAGAAGTTAGCTACGTTACCGATACATTTAAACGTTTAACTTCATATATTATTCGCGAAGCCGATAAAAAAACAATACGCATTGTAAAACTATTTTATAAATTTTACTAAGTTTAATTATAACAATTAATTGCTTTTGTTTATTTTAAAAAACAAACGGATTGTTTTAATTATTATTTAATTTTATAAAATGAATTTATTTGTAACTGGCATAGGTACCAATGTAGGTAAAACAATAGTAGCAGCAATTTTAACCGAAGGGCTACAAGCAAATTATTGGAAACCTATACAAAGTGGAACTATTGAAGGTAATGATTCTGACACATTAAAACAACTGATCAGTAATTCAAAAACAATAATTTATCCCGAAAGTTATTTGTTAAAGCAACCCTTATCGCCAAACATTGCCGCTAAAATAGATGGAATTGAAATAAATTTAAAAACTATCCAATTACCAAGCAATGAAAACAATTCGTTAATTATTGAGGGCGCTGGCGGCTTATTGGTTCCTATAAATAAAACAAATTTTGTAATTGATATTGCTAAAAAATTTAACAGCGAAATTGTACTTGTTATTTCAAATTACTTAGGATGTATTAATCATACATTATTATCTATAAATTATTTAAAACAAAATAATTTTAAAATTTACGCATTGGTTTTTAACGGCAATTTTAATGATGATGTAAAACAAAGCATTATAAATTATGCGCCATTAACTAAAGTTATTGAAATACCAACACTTAAAACACTTTCGAAAAAAGCAATTTTAGCCGCAGCTAAGGCAATTGATTATTAAGCTGCTTATTTTTTTATTTAACACCATCTATATAAATGAAAATTTTATTCGCAGATTTCATTTATCACATCTCGCTTCAAAACATCAATTAATTTTTTCATGTTTTTAAGTTCTTTAATTTTTAAATTTATTGCAATAATTTTTTCATCAAGAATTTCGACTTTTCGTTTTTTTGTTATTTTTTTATTGTACCAAGAGTCAAGCAACACTTTAATTTCTGCTAAAGTAAAACCAACCGATTTGGCCGTATTTATTAAGTTAAGTTTATAAACCGTTTCATCATCATAATGAAAATATTTATTTGTTTTAACATCAGGTTTTTGTTTCCCTTTTATTAACCCAAATTTTTCGTAATACCTTATAGTATGAGCAGTAATGCCAGTTTGTTTAGAAAGTTCGTTTATTAACATAACCCAAATATAATATGTTCAAAACTAAAATACAAGTATAGACTATACTCTAATGTTGTAGGTTTAAATATATTAATTTACTTTTAACAAAATTTTAATTTAAATATAAAATGGCAACAGCATTAATTACAGGAGCATCTAACGGTATTGGGTTAGAATTGGCTAAAATTCACGCCTCAAAAGGAGGCAATTTAGTTTTAGTAGCTAGAAATATAACGAAGTTAAACGAACTTAAACTCGAATTAGAAAATAAGTTTAAGGTAAACATAACTATTATTGATAAGGATCTTTCTTTGCCAAATTCGGCAAGTGAAGTGTATAACGAAACTAAAAAATTAAATATCGAAATTGATTACCTAATTAATAATGCTGGCTTTGGCGATTTTGGTTTTTTTGAAGAAACGAATTGGGATAAAGAATTACAAATGATTAATTTGAATATTACTACGTTAACACAATTTACTAAATTGTATTTAAAAGATATGCTATTTCGTAAAAGTGGTAAAATAATGAATGTTGCATCAACTGCTGCTTTTCAGTCTGGGCCAACTATGGCAGTATATTATGCTACTAAAGCATATGTACTAAGTTTTTCTGAAGCATTAGATAATGAAGTTAATAGTAAAGGAGTTTCTGTTACAACACTTTGCCCAGGCGCTACTCAAAGTGGTTTTCAGGTAGCGGCAGCAATGGAAGAAAGTGCGCTTGTAAAAAATAAAAAACTACCAACATCAAAAGAGGTTGCTGTTTATGGTTACAACGCTATGATAAAAGGAAAAACAGTTGCAATACACGGAATGATGAATTATTTAATGGCCAACTCCGTACGATTTTTTCCAAGGGCTATAGTTGTAAAATTAACTCGAAAAATCCAAAATAAGGTAAGTTAATTTTAAAGCAACTATAATAAAAGTTATAACTCAACATTTTTAAATATGATACAAGTTGTCTGTTTAAAAACACTCTCAATCTTTATAAATAGTGGGTTTTGATTAAATTAAAGTTTTACATCAATTTAAATTTTATTTTAAGAGATAATAGTTTTCCTTTGTATCTTTAGCATTATTAAAATAATTTATTATGATAAAACCAATTAAATTAATTGAGGTTAAAAGCGAAATAGGAGCAGGTACTCGCGGATCGAGTATGGGAGTTGATGCCATAAAAATTGCCGCCTTAGATTTTGGTAGTACTTTTTTTAAAAAATTTAAATCTATCGAAATTCAAAACGAAAATCATTTACTACTAGAGCCAGTTGTAAACGATTACGCAAAACGAATAAAAGGCGTACATACATTAAATGTAAGATTAGCCGAAGAAATTAAAAAAACATTATTAAATGATGAGGTTCCTATTGTTTTAGCAGGCGATCACAGTTCGGCATTAGGTACAATAAGTGGCATAAAAATGGCTTATCCTAACAAACGTGTTGGGGTTATTTGGATAGATGCCCATGCCGATATACACACACCTTATACAACACCAAGCGGCAACATGCACGGCATGCCAATTGCTGCGTTGCTTGCAGAAGATAACAAAGAACGATCTCAAAATAAACCCGATGATGAAACTGTTGAGTATTGGGAAAAATTAAAAAGTATTGGTGGCATTACGCCAAAAATAAATTATAACGATTTGGTATATATTGCCCTACGTGATTTTGAACCGCAAGAAGAATTTTTGATAAAAAAAAATAAAGTGCGCGTTTTTAATTTGCAAGAAATTCGTAAAAAAGCAGTTGAGCGTGTTGCTATCGAATCATTAAACTACTTAGAGCATTGCGATGTGGTTTATGTTAGTTTTGATGTTGATAGTATGGATAGCCGTATTAGTAGCGGAACCGGCACCCCTGTGCCAAATGGCATTACCGAAAAAGAAGCTGGTAATTTAATTTATTATATTATGCGCAGTAAAAAAATTGTTTGTTTTGAGATGGTTGAAATTAACCCAACTTTAGATAAGGAAAATTTAATGGCCGAAAATGCTTTCGAAATTTTACAAAAAGCTACCAATCAATTAAACAATGATTTTTAAATTTTTGAATGCACTCTTTAAAAACAATTAATGATTATTTATTAAAATATAAATTACGCGTTTTGTTAGGCGCTTTATTTATTATACTTTCTACCTTATTTTCTATTTACCAAGGTGTAATTGTTAGGCAAGCAACAAATCAAATTGTAGCATTAATTTCAAATCACTATAAAATTGCCCCAATCAAATTTATAATATTTGGTGTAACGCTTTTAGGTTTAGCATTAACCAGTGGCTTGTTTTTATTTTTAATGAGGCAAACAATTATTGTAATGAGCAGGCATATAGAGTTTGATCAAAAAAACGAATTATATGCTCACTATCAAGCATTAAACTTTTCGTTTTATAAAAACAACAACACAGGCGATTTAATGAATCGAATTAGTGAAGATGTTAGCAAGGTTCGCATGTACACAGGGCCAGCAATTATGTATTTAATAAACACATTTGCAACTTTAATAATTGTATTGGCATTTATGATTAAAATAAATTGGCAACTAACCTTATTGGTTTTTTTACCATTGCCCTTTTTATCTTTTTTAATTTATAAAGTTTCTGATTTAATAAATAAACGCAGTACAATTGTACAGCAACAATTATCAAAATTAACCTCTCACACACAAGAAACATTTTCGGCAATACGAGTTATTAAGGCGTATTCACGCGAAAAACATTACATCAATCAACTTAATAATTTAAACTTAAACTATAAACAAGCCAATTTAAATTTAACATTAGTTGAAGCTTTTTTTCAACCAATAATGATTTTGATGATTGGTATTAGTGTAATAGCAACCGTTTGGTATGGTGGGCGCTTAGTTGTTTTAAATACAATTGAACCAGGTAACATTACCGAATTTATTTTTTATGTTTTTAAACTAACGTGGCCATTTGCATCGTTGGGCTGGGTAACATCGCTAATACAAAGAGCAGCAGCATCGCAAAAACGAATTAACGAGTTTTTACAAAACACATCCATCATTAAAAACACCCCAATAATCAATGCAAAAATTGAAGGTAAAGTTGAATTTAAAAACGTATCATTTACCTACACCGATAGTGGAATTGTGGCTTTAACTAATTTAAATTTTACAGTTGATGCAGGAAAAACAATTGGAATTAAAGGACAAATAGGTACAGGAAAATCAACCATCGCAAATTTAATAACACGACAATATGATATTACACAAGGGCAAATTTTAATTGATAATAAGCCGATTACTGATTACGATTTGTTTGAATTGCGAAAAACAATTGGCTACGTGCCGCAAGAAGTTTTTTTGTTTTCGGATACAATAAAAAACAACATTGCATTTTCGTCAAAACAATCTTTTACTGATAACGAAATAATGCAAGCTGCTAAAGATGCAGGCGTGTATGAAAACATTATGTCGTTTCCGTTAGGGTTTGAAACCGTAGTTGGCGAAAAAGGCATAACCTTATCGGGAGGCCAAAAACAACGCATATCAATTGCGCGTGCAATTATATCTAAACCTCAAATTTTAATTTTTGACGATTGCCTATCGGCCGTTGATGTTGAAACAGAAGAATTAATTTTAGGTAACTTAAAAGTAATTATGAAAAACAAAACCACGGTTATAATTAGCCATCGAAAATCGGCCTTGCGAAATGCCGATTTTATA
>JAYSUQ010000047.1:0-2186 GCA_043718985.1 Bacteroidota bacterium
GCCCGTTTTTCTTTACCGTATTCGGGTAGGTGGTTGAGAGCGTTTTCATACTAATTAGTGTTCTATAATATACAATATAATATGTATATTTGTCAACATTATGACAAGAACTGCAATTAAAAATAAGCTGCTTATAAATTTAAGTTCAAGTTCTTTTGATTTATGATTAGTAATATTATTGTTAAGATACCTTATTAAGAAGCACTCTAAACGATTTATTGTAAACACTAAATCTTAATTCAAAATTAGATAACGCATCTATTTTTTCGCATTAATAAATTTACCAATTGCAAAATGACCTAAGTAAATAAATGGTATTAATGCCCAAGCAATAATTAATTTAAAGCCATAACCCCAACTTGCGTTTGTGTAAAACTCGGTTAAACTCCATTTGCCAGGTAAAACAAATGCAACATACTGCACAATAAAAGTATCTATTAATTGGCTAATCATAGTGCTGCCTGTTGCGCGCAGCCAAATATGGTTGTTACCTGTTTTGTTTTTAAAAAAAGTAAACACGTGCACATCTATTAATTGCGAACAAAAAAAAGCAATAATACTACCTGCAATTATCCATTGCGATTGGCCAAAAACAGTTGTAAACGTTGCATTGTTAACTGGCGAAAACGAAGTGGCAGGTATTGCTAATGCTATTGATAAAAAAATAAATGTAAATGCAATTAAACTCACAGTAATGTAAGTTAATTTTTTTACACCATCTTTCCCAAAATAATCGTTTATTAAATCGGTGAGTATAAAAATTATAGGCCATAAAATAATACCAATACTTTGTGTAAAAACACCGAAAAACTGAATTAATTTGCCGCCAATTAACTCGGCAACAATTGCATTAGTTATAAAAAAACCAGCCAAACATAAAAAAACAATATCTTTTCGGTTATTAAAATTCATACATTACTGAGTTAAAATACATTGCAAATTAAACATTTTTAGTAAATTTAGTTTTTATATTTTTTTAATTTGAAAAACAATTCTCTTAAAATAATTTATGTTTTTATAGTTACGTTTTGTAGCTCAATTTTATTTTCGCAACAATTTAAATTTAAAAATTTAACAAGCGATGAAGGCTTACTTTCGGTTAATGTAAAAACTGTTTTTCAGGATAAAGAAGATTTTATTTGGTTTGGAACTCAGGATGGATTGTATAAATATGATGGCTACCATTTTACTACCTATAAAAGCGATTACAATAACGAAAAATCATTAACATCATCCGACATTAATTGCATTACCGAAGATGCCGAGGGTAAAATTTATGTTGGTACAAATGCTAGTGGGCTATCTATTTTTAATAAAATAAATAATACTTTTTTAAATTATAATAAAGAAAACAGTAACATTAGCGATAACACTATTAAGTGTTTATTTAATTTAAATACAACCGAACTTTTAATTGGTACAAACGATGGGTTGTGTTTATTTAATAAAAAAACAAAACGAGCAATTAAAATTGCTGCGCCAATAAATGCAAACGAAACGCAATTTGTTATAGCCATTTTTAAAGATTCGTTTGGTACAATTTGGGTATCGTTACCGAAATTTGGTTTGTTTCAGTTTAACGAAAACACAAAGCAATTAACGCAAATTGCATTTAGTAACGATATTTTAAAAACTGGCGATGCTTACAAAAAGCGAGCTATAATGGCTATAACACAAGTTGATAACGTTTTGTATTGCGGTACATTTATAGGGGGTTTAATTAAATACGATTTGCAAAAAAAACAATTTTTAGCAACATCTTATTTTAATAAACAAGATGGAGATGAAAATAAAATTAGAGCTATTGTAGCTAGTGCCGATAAAAAACAATTACAAATAGCAACTCTTGGCGGTTTAGTTATTTACGATATACAAACTACTAAATATGAAATAGTTACTAAAAATCCGCTCGATTTTTCGAGTATAGCAAGCAACCAGCTATTATGTTTAATGCTGGATAAACAACAAAATTTATGGGTTGGTACCGAAGATAATGGGGCATCAGTAAATTTTAGTAACTCCAAAGTTTTTACTCACTACAACAAAAATCAATTAAAAGGTAGTGAGGCCGTTTATAGTTTTTTAGAAACTAAAGCGGATGCAATTTTTATTGGCACCGAAGATGGACTTTATACATTTAATAAAAAAAACAATCAGTTTACAAATATTTCTAACTCTGTTAGTGC
>JAYSUQ010000048.1:0-5948 GCA_043718985.1 Bacteroidota bacterium
TGATATTGAAGGCGTTCTACAAATTGGTTTTCTTGTGGGTTATAAAGGTTAAATACCGAATCATTAAAAAAGCAGGTTCGATACTACAATAAAATAAAGGTAAGTTAGTGTGACCTTTTTTTATAAACTCTTCAATGATTTTTTCTTTTTCAAAAACACCAATATTCTTTGATGTAAATAAGGTGTTTATTTTGTATTTAATTGGGTTTATGTGTCCTTTGGTTGCAATGCAAAACACAACCAACATTATTATAACTAATGTTAAAAGACTTTTTAAAAGCCTTTTAAAAACATAGTGTAATAAGTTATTATTTTGCATCACAGTTAAATAAATACAACTATTATTTTATTTTTAACTTTAATTTATTAAGTAAAATTGCAGGCGTAGAATTATAAAACGAAGGTTTAATAAATTTTTTGTGACAAATAATGCGCTTTGTTTGTAAAAATAAAAACACGTAAGGCTGTTCTTCGTAAATAATTTCTTGCATTTTTTTAACCAAAAATGTGTGGTCGTTTTCATTAGTAGCAACATTTATCGAATCAATAATTTGATCGTAAAATTTATTGCCAAAGCCAACAAAGTTACTTCCATTATTTGCCCACTCGGTACTTTTCCATATTTGCGAAAAATCATCGGGAGTGTTAGCGCCCGTCCAAGCAGCCAACATCATATCAAAATCGTGGTGCGATGCTTTTTCGTAAAACGTTGGCAAGTCGTATGGTTTAGGTGTAGCAATAATTCCAATTTTTTTATAACTATCAGCTATGATAATTGCAGCATCTTTATAAAAATCGGAAATGGATAAATAATTAAATTCAAATTCGAAATTTATTTTTTGCCCATTAATTTGTTTATCTACAATGTTATCGTTGTCGGTGTCTTTCCAGCCAGCAATTTCTAATAATTGTTTTGCTTTTTTTAAATCATAAGTAATTAGTGGCAAATTAGTGTTATGTTCTTTTTTCATTGGTGCTACAGGTGTAGTAATTCGTTTACCCGTACTGTTATTTAATATTTTATTTAAATCATCAACAGGAGTTGCCAATGCAATGGCTTTTCGCACATCTAAATTATTAAAAAAATTAGGATGTGATGTTCCGTTTGGTTTCAAATTCATACCTATGTATGAGTAGTTATATGTGTCTATAATATCTGAATAATAATTAGCGTTAAAGCTTTTTTTTGCTCTTAATAATGTAAAAAAACGAAAATCCATATTGTTAGAAATATCAAATTCTTGTTTTTCAATTTCCGAACTATAAGAATTAACCGATTTGTTTAATTTGAAAATTAGTTGCTGTGGAAATGCACATTCATAAAACTTAGAAGTATCTTTTGCCCAATGATTTTTCTTTTTTTCTAAACGTATAAATTGATCGCGTTGCCAAGCGATAATTTTATATGGCCCTGCACCGTTAAAGTAGGCTGGATTATAACTATAATTTTGCCCATTAAATATATCTGACCATTTTTTAAGTAACGGATAATTAGTTTCTTTAAAATTAGGGCTATCTAACTCTTGTAGCGTAAGAGATTTAAATACGTGAGCCGAATCATAAAATTTTTCTTGTAATATATTGTAATCAGAAAACACATATAAATTAATGACTTGTTTTTTATTTACTTTTATTTTTAATTCATAATCGTTTGTAACAGTTAAATTAATAATATTATCTAAAAATGGTTTAGCATGTGTGTTGTTAGTTAATTTGTTTTTATTGACTTTAAATGTAAACAATACATCATTTGCCGTTACAGCATCACCGTTATCCCAGGTTATATCTTTTCGTAATTTAAATGCAAATTCATTAGTAGCGTCATTAAAAACAGGTAACGATTCGGCTAACCAAGGTACTATTTTATTAGTTTCGGGATTTATTGTGGTTAAATAAATTTGAGAATATAAAAACAATTCAGATCGTAATGATGATAGTCCATTTGTTGGGTGTAAATTATCTGGTTCGTTTATAATGTGATTCATCACAACGCCTTCTACGTTTTCTGTTTTAGTTGGCGAACATGAAGCGATGATTATAAAAAATAGTAGCGTAAATAATAAGTTTATTAATTTCATAATTTAAATTTAGTTGTTACTATATGGTTTATGTTGTTGTTAGTTTAGGCAACAGTTTGTTAAAAGAAAGTACTTTACTTAAATCGTCAAAATTAGCTTGTTGTATCAATTTATTCCAGCTATCTGTGGCATTTTGTATTATTAAATGATGTTCTTTTAAAATAACTTTACCTTCTAACGAAAATAATTTAGTAATTGTAGTAAAATCAGCCATTACAGCTGTGTTTTTTTTAAAATAATATTTTACACTGTTAATTTTCGAATTTAATAACGTGTATTCTTTTTGATTAAATAAAATTATTAATTCTAAAATTTTTGTAATGTATGAAACATTTTCTTTTATCGTTTTGTGCGAAATGGTATTAATATGAATACATAATTTATAAGCCTCTTTTAATGTTCCGTGCGTAATTTCAGCACTTAAAAAATATATTAACGTTCTTAATTCAACAACTGTAGTTGTACTATCTGTTAATTTTTTTAAGTCTAAAAAGTAGTTGTCTTTAAGTTTTAATACTTTATTTACTTCTTTAGTAGCGTACAAATATTCAACGGTAATACTATAATAAAACTGTATTTTATATTTTGTTTCTAAGTTGTTGGTTGTTTTAATGTTATTAATTACCTGTAATAATTCATTTACTAATACGAGTTTATGTAATTTAAGTGCTGTTAAAGCATAGTTAGCTGTGTAAATTATTTTATTAACGGTTGATGATACGTAATTTTTCGCGAAAATATCTTCATACATTAATTTACAATAGTGGAGCGCATCAATATCATTTTTTGCGCGTAATGCTTCAAATAATTTTGCTTCGTGTAGGCTAATTCGTATTTGAGTAGGCGTATCTTTTTTTATTGTAATGCCTTTAGTGTTTAAATGTTCAAAGTGTTCCGAAAATTCATCTGAGTTATTAAAATATTGGTATTCTAAAATTAAATTATAAATAAACGTTCGGTAATAGGTGTTTGTAATATCTGTAGCTTCAATTCCTTCTGTAATTATATTTTTTAATGCTTTAAAATATTCTTTGTTGGTTCGTTTGTTATAAAACTCTAATAAATTTAAACTTGGAATAACGGTATATACATTTAATTTTTTAGCTAAAGCCTTTGTTTCTATAATTTCTTTATAAGCTATAGCCATTAAATTTTTTCGAATTAATATATGTATCCGAATTATTTTTTTGTAAATTATTATTTCTTTATTATTTATAGTTAAGTAATTATCGAGGCATAATAAAATATTTTGAAACAATGTGTTTTTAAGTGGTGGTAAATTTCCTTTTTTTATTTTATTGCCTAATCGTTTAATTAACTCAGTATTTGAGTAACTATCCATTTTATATAATTCATCCAGCAGTATTAATTGTTGGTTGTCTTCTCGGCTACTTATACCTTGGTGCCATTTTGTAAAATAGCGCTTTTCGCTAGGTGTAAGCGCTTTTACAAGGTTAAATAAATCGGTATGGGCCATAAAAAAAGTGTTACCTAAATATAAGTAACACTTTTAATTATTTGATATGTTTTTAAAATTATTCTATTATTAATTTTTCAACTTTAGTAAGTCCATTTATAGCTGTACTTTTTACTAAGTATATGCCTTTTGCTAAATTAGAAATATTAATTGTAGCGTTTAAGTTTAGTTGTTTTGTTAGTAGTACAGACTGCCCTAAATTATTAATAATATCAATGCTGTAATTATTAAATTGAGATTGAATGTGTAATAATTCTTTAGCTGGGTTAGGATAAAAAAGTATACCGTTTTCTTTTAAATAATTGGTAAGTGATGTTGCTGTAGTTACTAATATACCATTACTTGATATAACAGAAGAGTATAAGCCAGAGCCATTCATTGCTTTTACATTAATATAATACGTAGTGCCAACGGCTAGCGTTAAGGTATTGTTAGTTACCGATGCAAATGCTAAATTATCTGTCCAGCCTAATGTGTTAGTAGCTGTTGGAGTTGTGCCTATCGAATAATAATAATTACCAATTCCTGAGTTCGCATCTGTAGATAAATTCCAGTTAGATGATAATGTGTTAATGCTTGATGTTACACTTTCATCAGTAGCCGTAAGCCCATCAACAATTGTAGTAATGTTAGATGGTGGCGTCCAATCTACATTTAAATCTTGTGCAAATATAGTAGATAAATTACTTGCTGTATCTTGGCATATTGAATGTATAATTGCTGAGTTAGTTGCAGGGTTTTGGTTTTGATATCTAATATCACTAGCTGTTGTACCAACTGATATACCAACCGTAGCGTTACGAGAACGGTATACTTTAATGTCATTTACATTCATTGTTGCATTACCCGATCGAAATGAAATAACATTACCTGCAGAAACTATTGGAGCTGTAATGGTATATTCAAATAATAAAATATTGTTTGCATAAGCCCATACTTTATGTGTAATTCTATCGTGTATTATTTTAAAATCTACATAGGTATTTGGTGTCATTGTGTAAGATTGATCAACAGCTGGTAATGCAAACGTGTTATTATTTACGGCATATAATTGTATTTTTTGATCGTCTAATCTAAACCATACAAAATATGAGTTACCTCTATTAGTAGCATTTGCATCATCAGCAAAAAAGTGAAATCCAGCCCTGCGCTGTGTGCCAGCGCCACCAATTTTCATGTTAAAATGATACAAATCTCTGTTAGATAATGTTTGAGTTAAAGCAGCACTTATATTTGTGTTTCCATTTGTTTCATCCGATTGGTATAAACTATTTGATTGTATACTCCAAGTTCCAACAGTTGGTGACCAAGCACTTGAAATGCTAGTTGTAAATTCATCCGTAAAAAAACCTTTTGTTTGGTTAGCGCTCCAATCAGTTCCATCAAAATCACTTACATTATAAAAACCTTTTTGTACGCCGCTACCACCTGTATTATCAACATCACTTATAGTTGAAGTAAAGTTAGCGTTAACCCATGTTGTGGGTGTTATTACTTGTGTTGTAGGCGATATAGCATCGGATGGAGTAGGGGTAATGGTACCATTTGATGTAAAGTTTGCTGCAAAACCAGGTAATGTAGTTGCGCAGTCCGATCTAAAATCTAATAATAAAGAATTACCAGTAGATGTAATATTACCAGGTAGTGTAGCGCCAGTATACCTTCCAATTAAACTAGCATTTGTAGTTGCACCATCATATATGTATAAATAATCCCATGTGTTTTCTAAATTAAAAATTGTAAAATTTAAACTTATAGAGGTTGCTCCTAACGGCTGTATTAATTGCACATACCGTTCGTTATCATTATAGCTTGCTGCCGCTCCACCCGAATCATAAACACTGCCAGTTGCTGTAGTAATTGTATTTATTGCTGGCGCATTGTTTATTAATGTGTAAAATTTATACCAATTCCAATACTGGCCAGGGTCGTTATGGTTTTGGCCCGAAAAATGTTGATGCCCCTTTATGCGCGGGCAAGCGCCCAATGTACAAACACCATTACAAGATGGGCCGTTATATGTTTTTAATGGGCTTATTCCATATCCACTATTGCAAATATCTTTACACAAAGCGGCCGATGCAGTATACATAGCATTTGTGTACCAAGTAGAAACGTTATTGTATCCTTCGTGTTCTATTCCAATACAATATGCGTTTTCGCTTCCAACGTGGTAAGCCTTGCCCGATTCGGCAACCATTTGTGTAATTTGTCCATCACTGCTTCTAACAACATAATGTGCGCTAACCGACGAAGCGCAATTTTGAAACCAAGAAATACAACCTGCGTAACTCCCTTCAACATCATGTATTGTTACTGCCGTTATAGCAACCCCACCTCTACTGCTATTGTAATTGCATGAGGCAGCAGCATTCCAAATTGCAGGACCGTAA
>JAYSUQ010000049.1:0-5943 GCA_043718985.1 Bacteroidota bacterium
GTGATACGCTCACCAATTGTGTTACCAATTAAACCGTAAGCAGCATATTCCCACTCTGCCTCTGTTGGTAAACGGTATTTCGGTAAAAATATACCATCTTCCATTTTAACATCACGTTCAGGGTTTTGCTCATCAAACGAAGGTAATTTTTGTTTTAATTGCCCTTGCCATTTACCTGATAAATAAGCTTCGGTACTAAAATAATCTTGATCGGATGGATTTGGAACGTGATCTAATAATCCTTCACGAATTAAAATAAATTCATTAACACGATCTGTTCTCCAAGCGCAGTATTCGTTGGCTTGTAGCCAGTTTATACCAACAACTGGGTAATCGCGATATGATGGGTGACGTAAATAATACTCAACAAATGGTTCGTTGTAGGCTAATTTTTCTCTCCATACTAATGTATCTGGTAAAGCTTTTTGGTAAATATCTGGAAACGTTGGCCCAAACACACGACCTGTCCACCATAAATATTCTAAATAAGCAAAATTGCTTACTTCGGTTTCATCCATATAAAATGATGATACCGTTACACGACGCGGAACATTATTCCATTCGTAAGTAACATCCGTTTCGTTACGTCCCATCGAAAAAGAACCGCCCTCAACTAAAACTAATCCTGGGCCAGTTTCTTGTTCTTCGTAAGGCATTTTTTCGAAGCCACCGTTATCACCGTTGTTGTATTCCCAACCAGTGGTTGATGAACGCTCACTAGAACAGGATACTGCTAAAGCTGTAACGAATAAGGCTAGTGTTTTTTTACTTTTTATGAAATTAAACTTCATGTTTAAGGTTTTAATTTTTTAGTATAACGTTGTTTTTGTAAAAAAGTTACATTTATTTTTAAAAAGAAGGGCAACTAATTGTTCTGTACTTCTTTTTCTTTGGTCGGCATTCAAATTGCATTTGTAATGAAACCTCGTGTGCACCTGCAGTGTTACTTGCTAATTTAGAAACAGTAACATCGTAACTATATCCAATTTTTAAATGGTCGGTTTGCACACCAACTAAGGCAATAAATGCATCAGAATTACGATACCATAAACCTCCAACAAATGCACCTTTAACAAAATACATTCCTAAATTTAACTGAGTAAACTTGGCTTGTTGCTGAAATAAGATGTTTGGAGAAATATAAGATTCATTTCCTTTTTCGAGTGGAATAATTGCACCTGCATGGCCTGTAATTTTTAAAGGTAATTTAGAAACGCCTTGTAGGCCTTCGTCGGGCTGAGTAATGTGATGAAAAGCCGCTCCAACAAAATAACGCTTACTATAACCTAAAAGCCCAGCCCCAAAATCTAAATTTGTTTTGTTTTGAGATGGTATAATTTCGTTCGTATTCCATACAAATCCTCGTCTTGCATCAATCATATCACCAAAATTGAGTTTGTTTCTATCTAATGATTTAGAGAAAAAACCTGCCTGTAATCCTGCTTTTATAGAAAATTCGCGCGTAACTGGCAATAAATACGAATACATTGCCGAAAAATTTGTTGATTTTAAAGTTCCGTGAGCTTGATCGTCTTGATTAACTAAGATACCAATACCGCCGTTAATAGCGTCAATATGTTGGTCGTATGAGGCATTGTAGGTAACGTAAGTACCAGATAAATTAGGCCACTGGTTACGATAATTCATACAGATACGGGGACAACGGGCTGTGCCTGCAAATGCTGGATTTAAATATAAAGGGTTAGCGTAAAATTGAGTAAATTGAGGATCTTGAGCTTTTAAGTCATTTATAATACTAACAAAACAAAGGCATAAAAGCCAAACAGATATTTTTTGCGTCATAAATTGTTTCATACTTAATTATTTCCTAAACACAAATATAACAGTTGCTTTTTAAAATAAAAATTTTTCTTCAACAATATTTTATTTTGTTTGCCGTTTTATACTTGTAATTTTATAAAAAATACCCTCAATGATAACCAAATCTGTAAATAATCTAAAAATTTTAGCTTTTAGTGTTTGTGTTTTAACTACTATTTTAATTAAAGCTCAAAAAAATGGGATTAAACTACTAAATACCGAAAATGTAATTGAAAGGCCAAAATCAGTTTTTTTAGAAAATTGCGGTTACGACATGCAAAAAGGTAATTTGCCTTTTTTGTTAGAAAAACAAATTACTCAAAACAACATTGTTCCAACTTTTAATTTAAAAGATATTGTAACGAGAGAATTAACAAACGATGAATTAATAAAAATTACAAGTTTTAAAAAACACATTACCCAAAATTTTGAGGTATTAGAAGAAATTGCAACTGCAAGAACAGAAATTATTTTATACGAAAAAATTGTACCAATTAGGCTTAATGAAACAAGTGGTAAGTACGAATATTTACAAAGCTATAAATGCGATTGGAATGTATTACAAACAAACTTGAAAACAGAAATCCCTAACAAAAATAACAAAATAACAAACGCATCATCCTCTGTATTAGCCACTGGCAATTGGTTTAAAATTGGTGTCACTAAAAATGGTATTTATAAACTAGATAAAGCAGCGTTAACTAATTTAGGCCTCAATACATCTAACATAAATCCAAAAAACATTAAAATTTACGGTAATGGCGGTAAATTAATGCCCGAAAAAAATTCGAAATTTAGGTACGATGATTTGCAAGAAAACGCCATTGCAGTTGCTGGCGAAGCTGATGGGGTATTTGATAATAGCGATTATGTTTTATTTTATGGGCAAGCCACTAGTTTTTGGCAAAAGCAGGCGGGTTCGCAAATGTTATACGATTACCAAGAACATTATTTTAGCGACACTAGTTTTTATTTTATAACAGTAGATTTAGGTGCTGGAAAAAGAATACAAGATATTGCCTCATCATTAAATGCGCCAACTGTATCAACAACAACATATGATTACATGGATGTGCATGAAAAAAATGATTTTAACCACGTTAAAAGTGGTCGAGAGTTTTTTGGCGAAAAATTTGAAATAAACACAAGTTATTCGTTTTTATTTAATGTGCCAAATGCCGTTGTAGGCGATAGTTTGTATGTAACAACGTCATTATTATCGCGCTCAGAAGCAATAACACATTACACTACAAATTATGGCAGTGGTTCGTTTGTATCAACCTGCGGCACTGTAAACATTACGGGCCAAGGTAACTATATAGCTGATATTGGTGTTTATAGTGACGAGACAGGCGCAGGATTATTAAATAGTCAAAACTTAGTAATAAATGTTACAAAACAAGAAGCCAATGCAGTAGGTTGGTTAAATAGAATTACTTTTAATTGCCGACGTAATTTAGTGTTAGGTAGCTCCCAATTTGTATTTAAAGATCATAAAACAGCATTAGGGATTGGAAGTTTTGCAGACTATAATTTAATTAATAGCACTATAAGTAACAATCCATTAATTTGGAATGTTAGCGACCCAACAAACATTACCAACCAACTATTTAATACAAATGGCGCCAATTTAAATTTTGTATCGAGTGCCGACTCTGTAAAAGAATTTTGTATGTTTAATAATACGCAATACTTTATACCAAAAACGTATGGTAAAATAGCCAATCAAAATTTGCATAACATACAACAAGCCGATTTTATTATTGTTACACATCCTTCGTTTTTAAACGAAGCTAATCGCATTGCGCAATTGCACTCAACCGTAGATTCGTTAACCTATGCAGTAGTTACAACACAACAAGTATACAACGAGTTTTCATCGGGTACACCCGATATTGCAGGCATTAGAGATTTTGCACGTATGCTATATAAACGCCCTACAGATGCAACAAAAGCTACAAAATATTTATTATTATTTGGAGATGGTTCGTATAAAAATAAAGATATTAACGCATCAAGCAACAGCGCATTAATACCAACTTACGAAACTTTTATATCGTGGTCGCATACGAGTTCATTTGTTAGTGATGATTATTTTGGAATGCTAGATGATACTGAAGGAGACATGAAACCAGGTTCGATTATAGATATTGGTATAGGCAGGTTTCCTGTAAAAAGTGTGAGCGAGGCACAAGGTGTTACTGCAAAAATAGAGCATTACTACAAATTAAATTACGGATACAATCCCAGTCAAACAGAATCGTCGTGTGTTACTGCCGAAAACAATTACCCGCAAGGCGATTGGAGAAATTGGGTGTGTTTTATTGGTGACGACGAAGATGGCGACTTACATACTAAAGATGCTGATAGATTAGCAAATAGAGTAATGGCCGAAACAAAAGAATATAATGTAGATAAAATATTTTTAGATAGTTACGTGCAAACATCAACACCAGGCGGCGATAGATACCCAGATGTGATTACAGAAATAGATAAACGAATGGAAAAAGGCGCACTCATTATTAACTATACTGGGCACGGAGGCGAATTGGGTTTAACTGAAGAACGCGTTATTGAAGTGCCACAAATTTTAGCTTGGACAAACAAAAACAATATGCCGTTAATTGTAACAGCAACGTGCGAATTTAGTCGTTTTGATGATCCTGATAGAACATCGGCGGGAGAGTATTGTTTATTAAACCCTAATGGTGGGGCAATTGGCTTGTTAACTACTGTTCGATTAGCATTTTCGAACTTAAATTATAATTTAAATAATGCGTTTTATAACCACGCACTAAAGCCAATGTTAAATGGTAAAATGCCACATTTAGGTGATATGTACCGATTAACTAAACGTGATATTGGCTTTAGCGACCAATATAGTAACTTTGTAATTTTAGGCGATCCTGCATTAAAATTATCTTATCCCGAGCAAGAAGTTTATACAACTAGCATAAATAACCACTCGCTAACCGTTACTTCAAACGACACATTGAACGCTTTATCGATAGTAACTATTAGTGGTTTTGTTGGCGATAAAAATGGAAATAAATTTACTAACTTTAATGGGGTGCTGTACCCAACAATTTTTGACAAAAACAAAGTAAATAAACTATTACAAAACGATATAAATATAACCCCAACATCTCCTGCTGCCTACTCTTTTATTACACAAGAAAATGTTTTATATAAAGGAAAAGCCGAAGTAATAAATGGCGATTTTACATTTTCGTTTTTAATACCAAAAGATATTACTTACGATTTTGGAAAAGGTAAAATAAGTTATTATGCACATAATGGCGTTATGGATGCAAATGGTAATTACAATAATATTACCATTGGAGGATCGAACCCAAATGCAATAGTTGATAACCAAGGACCAGCAATAAAACTTTATTTAAACGACGAAAAATTTGTATCGGGAGGCTTAACAAACGAAAAACCAAAACTAATTGCAAGCATATCTGACGTTAGCGGAGTTAACACTGTTGGTACTGGTATTGGACACGATATTGTTGCTGTATTAGATGCAAACACCAACAAATCAATTATATTAAACGATTATTATACATCTGATTTAAACACTTACCAAACAGGTAAAATTAGGTATTCGTTATCTAATTTAAGTGATGGTAATCATACCCTAAATTTAAAAGTGTGGGATATGCAAAATAACTCATCAACCATAACAACAAATTTTGAAGTTGCAAAAAGTGCCGAATTAGCCTTAAAACACATTTTAAACTATCCAAACCCATTTACAACAAAAACCAAATTTTTTATAGAGCATAACCAATGTTGTAGCGAATTAAAAGTACTGATACAAATTTATACCATAACAGGAAAGGTGGTTAAAGTAATTTCTCAAACAATAAATAACGAAGGATTTCGTTTTGATGGAATAGAATGGAATGGCAAAGATGAGTTTGGAGATAAATTAGCTAAAGGTGTTTATATTTATAAAATTACAGTAACTGATAATGACAATAAAAAAGACGATAAAATTGAAAAATTGGTAATTCTAAATTAATTATATCTTTGATATCTCTTTTTAAAAAATAAAAGAACGTATGTTAAAACAAATTATAGGGTGTGTAAGTTTTTCGGTAATGTTATGTTTTA
>JAYSUQ010000050.1:0-5910 GCA_043718985.1 Bacteroidota bacterium
TTAATTATGAAGTTTTATTGTTTTTTTTTAATTATTTTTTGCAATAATTTATTTTGCCAAAAAATTGATTCTATTACAAATTTAACCAAACTAGAGAGTTATATTAAATTACAATATGAAAACGATTTTTTTAGTGCTACAGATAGATACTATACTCAAGGTATACAATTTTCATTCATCAATAAAATAATTAAACATTCTCCTTTAAGTTACTTGCTAATTTCTATAAACAAAAACGCCATAAATTATTATGGTTTTAATGTTGAACAAAATTGTTTTACACCAAAGAGTATTAGGTACGATACGTTAAATTATTTAGAAAGGCCTTTTGCTGCTACTTTTTTTGTTTCGCATACGCTTAATTCTTTAAATATTCAACAAAAAACAGCTTTAAATACTCAGTTGGATATTGGAATTATTGGTCCGTGCGCAAAATGCGAAGACGAGCAAAAAGCAATACATAAAGCATTAATTAATATTCGGCCATTAGGTTGGGAAAATCAATTAAAGACTGATTATATTATTAATTATAGGGTTAGTTTGGAAAAAGGCTTTGTTAATCAAAAGCATTTAGAGGTTATTGGAAAAGTAACTGCTAAAATTGGAAGTTTATATACCGATATGTTTTTTGGATTAACAGGAAGAATTGGCATACTTAATCCCTATTTTAATAATTTGGGAATGGATAGGCTTTCAAAACATAATAATTCAAATTTTCAGTTGCATGGTGTTTTAAAAGGAGGTGTTAAACTTGTAGGATATAATGCTACCTTACAAGGTGGGCTTTTTAATGATAAATCTATTTACACTATTTCAAATAATCGTGTGAGTAGATTAGTGATTGATGGAATGGCGGGTATTGTTTTAACGTACAAAAGGATTGGAATTGAATATAGTAAATTTTACTTGACTAAAGAGTTTTTAGAAGGCACAGAGCATGGATGGGGCAGGTGCCTAATTGTTTATAGTTTTTAACGCATTATGAATTAAAACAAGGCTGTTAAGCCTGCGTGTATTTTCCCAATTCTAAAATCAAAATTAGAGTTAAGCTGTTTTCCTAACGCATAACTTAAATTAAAAATACCAGCTTTGGTTTCAAAATTTATACCAGCACCAACTCCAATTGGCATATCATTTAAGTAGGTTAAATTACTTGCATTTTCGTACCAAGCGCTTTCGGCAAACAAAAACAAGTTGCTGTTTTGTTCAAATAAAAACCGATATTCAACAGTTGGTATTACATAAGTTGATGCGTAAATACTTTCTTCGTCAAAACCCCGCAATGTTTTTAAGCCGCCAATTCTAAATAATTCGTTGCGGTATAAAGTACTTCCAAAAACAGTTCCAAATTGTGAACTTAATTTTAACACATGGTTTTTATACACATTAATAAACGATGTTAGTGTTGCTTCTGATTGATATTGAGATGTTTTTAAATTAATGTTTTGATAGGCTATATCATTAATTTTAGGATTCCGTTTTATTACACGATTACCAACCGAGCCAATAACATTAAATGAAATTCCTTTTTTAGGATTAAACTTATAGTTTAATTTTTCAAAAAACAAACCTACACCATAAGCTTTTGTAACTACATCGGCATATTCGGGCAACACGGTGTTAAACTGCAAGCCCGCTGTTGATATAAGGTTGGCGTTACGTTGTTTGTAAAACACTTTAACGTGGTTTAAACCCGTGTAATAATAATTTAAGCCAATGCTATTTGTTATGTCAATAAACGTGGTATCTTTTTTATACAATTTTAATAAATAATCGGAGCCAATAGGCAAGCCAGCAATGTAGGGGTAAATTAAATTTAATTTTAAATCTTGTGTTTGCGATTGTAATCGGCGCCAATTTAAATCAATGGTTTCGCCACTTTTAAATAAATTATTTACAAGTTTTATTTTTAAATCGCCAGTAAAAATTGTTTTACCTTTTTCGTTTGGCTGCATACCAATTATGCCGTCAAATTGTGAGGCGTTTTTTTTATCTAAAAACAAAAACAATTTATTGTATTTGTTTGTTAATTGTAAATATGATGGTTTAGTTTCGGTAACAAAAGGTAATTGCTTTAATTTAGATGAAGCTAATTTATACGCAATTTCATTATATGGCATACCGTTTTTAATGCCTAAGTATCGAGATAAAAATTTATACGAAACCTTGCCATTACCTATTGTAACAAGGCTATCGAGTTTTATTAAAATATTTTTTTCGATAATTAAATTGGCTTTTATGTTTTGATTTGTAATAGTAACACTATCGAGTTTTGCTAATGCAAATGGATAGCCATGGTTTTCGTAATAGGTAATTATTTTTTGTAAAAAAACGTTAAGTTCGTTGTTTTTAAAAGGGCGTTTTGTAAAAAATTGCTCACCATAACCTAATTTATGCACTACGTTTTGTTGCTCTAAATTACAAGTTAAATTTACCCATTTGTAAGCATTGCCAATGTGCAAAAAAGCAGTATGGTTTTTTAATGAGTCGGTTATAACGCTATCAATACTAGCTGCAATGTAGCCTTTGTTTAATAATGATAAATAAACTGTATTAAGTTGCTTAGTTAGCAATTGTTGCGATGCAAATTGTTTTACATAATTAATTTTTTTAAATACATTTTGCGTATCAGTATTAACAATGATTAAGGTATGCATTTGCGCCCTTGCAACTTGGCAAATGCAACTAAATAAAAGTAAAAAATATGTTATTTTTTTATTCAATATTGTAATAGCTAAAGTAATTGTTTTTAACTTCACTAAAAATTATAAAACCTAATAACGTATGAAAAGAATAATTAGTATAGTTGCCATTGGCGCATTGTGTTTTTTTGGATTAACTTATGGCTGTAGTAAACGCAACTCGTTTGTAGATTTAAACGAAACAGTTTTATCACAATGGCACCAAGTAGAAAGCCAGTATCAACGCAGGCTAGATTTAATACCATCAATAGTAAAAACAGTTGAAGCAGAGGCTAACTTTGAAAAAAGTACCTTAACTGCTATTGCCGAGGCGCGTGCAAAAGCTACACAAGTAACAATTGACCCTACAAAATTAACTCCCGAAACAATTGAAAAATACAAAGCAGCACAAGGCGAGCTATCATCTGCTATTAGTAAATTATTAATGGTTACCGAAAATTATCCAAACCTAAAATCGAGCGCTGCATTTAGCGAATTACGTGTTGAGTTAGAGGGTTGTGAAAACAGAATTGCTGTTGAGCGCATGAAATATAACGATGTGGTAAAAGATTTTAATGCAAGCATTAAAAAGATACCAGCAAGTTTATTTGCTTGGGGTTACAAAGATGCCACGTACTTTACTGCCGATGCTGGTGCAGAAAAAGCACCTAAAGTAGATTTCAATATTAAATAATGAAGTGGTTTAAGTTTAGATTAATATCTAAGGCCCACGAAATTCGGTTAATAAAAGCCATACAATTAGCCGAGTTACAAACCTCAGGCGAAATACGTGTGCACTTAGATAAAAAATGTAAAACTGATGCCATGAGCGAATGTAAATTTTATTTCGAAAAACTTAATATGCATAAAACTAAAGAGCGCAATGGCATTTTGTTTTATGTAGCTATTAAATCAAAAAGTTTTGCAGTTTGGGGCGATGAAGGAATTCATCAAAAAGTAAACCAACAATTTTGGGATACACTTAAAAATTCATCTATCGCATTATTTAAACAAAATAAATTTATTGAAGCCTTAGAAACCTCTATTCATTCGTGTGGCCAACAGCTAAAAACTTATTTCCCATTTGATAAATCAGATACAAACGAACTCCCTAACGACATATCGTATTGAAACTAAATAAATATATATGTTTTATAATGCTTACGCTTATAATAAGTGTAAGCATTGCGCAAATACCTGCGCGCCCATCTCCTGCAAAACTTTATAATAATTTAAGCAAAGCATTTCCCGATTTTTTATCGCAACAAAATGCTATAAAACTAGAACAGAAGCTCGAAGATTTTAGCACTCAAACATCCAACCAAATTTGTGTGGTGGTGGTTGATGATTTTGACGGAGAAGATCAATCGAGTTTTGCCACTGGCATTTTAAACTCGTGGGGCATTGGGCAAAAAAAAACAAATAATGGTTTAGTTATTTTAGTAAAACCTACTGGTGGCAAAGGCGAACGAAAGCTGTTTATAGCAGTAGGGTATGGCCTAGAGGGCGCAATTACCGACTTACAAACTAAGCACATACGCGAAGATGATATACAGCCTTTATTTAAAAAAGGCTTATTTTTTGAGGGCTTAGATGCTGGGATTAACTCATTAATGCTTGCCGCAAAAGGCGAATACAATGTAAAAGCAGCCAAAAAACAAGAAAACAGTATTATACCAATAATAATAATTATAGTTATTTTTTTAATATTATTTGCAGGCCAAGGAGGGGGGCGTAGTGGTGGCGGAATCACTTATTTTGGTGGCGGTTCGTCGTTTGGTGGTTTTAGTGGTGGTGGCGGCTCGTCGTTTGGTGGTTTTGGCGGCGGTGGTGGTGGCGGCGGTGGTTCGGGTGGAAGTTGGTAATTTTTCACTAAATTTACTTTGTTCTGAAAAAAATATAACAAATTAATAAAACACATATGAAAAAAATTTTACTAATTACCTCTATCAGTTTAATAACTATAATTGCAAAAGGGCAAATAACAATTTCAACATCACAAATGCCAGTTAGTGGCGATACAATTCGTTATAGTAATGCAACTTTAGCATCTGTTGGAGATTATACTACCACTGGTACAAACCACACTTGGGATTTTAGTACTCTAGTGCCAACGGGCCAAGCTATACGTGCTTTTAAAAATGGGCTTCAAACCCCTTATAGTATTATTTTTGGTTTTACAGCTTATGGCGAAAAAACGCAAGATACAGTGCCTATTCCTAACATACCAATACCAGGCGTTCCTGCAATTAGCATAACCGATGTGTATAGTTTTTATAGTAAAAATTCTGCTAAATTTATTGCCGAAGGTTTGGGGTTAAAAATAAATGGCATACCCGTTCCTAATTTTTATTCGGATGAAGATGAACTTTATTTATTCTCTTTAAATTATAATGATAGAGATTCAACTAAATTTAGATTTTCAACTATATCAAATACGCTTATTCCTTTTCAGTATGTAAAACAAGGGCATCGCATTACCGAAGCCGATGGTTGGGGTAGCGTAACAACACCTTACGGTACAGCAAATTGTTTGCGAATTGTAACAACACAGTATTCTATTGATACTATTAAAGGCACTTTTACCGTGCCAGTTGTTGGTACTGTTATGCCATTTGCTTTTGGATTTAAAAATTATGTTCGTAGTTACCAATGGTTAACATTAGGTGAGCACATACCTTATTTAGAAGTAAGTGGAAACCTTGTTGGAACAACCTTTACACCAACACAAGCCAAATATAGGCAAGCAATTGTTTCGTTTGTTGGTTTGGCTAAAAACTCTAAAAACGAATTAAATATAAATGCATATCCTAACCCTGCTTGTAACCAAATAACGCTATTGTTGCCAAATACAATTAATGAGTTAGTAGTTAAATTATATACAATTGATGGCAAAAAAATTAAAACCGAACTAATTAAACAAAACGAATTGTTTGATAATAAGGCAAACATAAACGTATCGCAATTACAGGCTGGTATTTATTTTGTTGAATTAAATGCAAATAATAAAACACAAAAACTAAAAATTGTAATTCAGTATAGTCCTTAATTCTTTTACACTTTCTTTTATTTTAAACTGAATTGGTTTTGCCATAAATATATATTTATAATTTAGTCCAAATATATTAAAAAAATATGGCTATCCGATTATCACACATTAAAAAGTCCTTATATTTAGGGAATGTTATATCCTAAAAATCAGATGGACTTTGAGCGTTCTTTCTCAACA
>JAYSUQ010000006.1:0-6800 GCA_043718985.1 Bacteroidota bacterium
AATGCGCAGTTATTAGACTCTTCAATAATTTATGACAGAGATTTTGGTTACGATTATTTTGGTTTTAAAACATTAGAACGGTCTTACTTATTACGTACACACGGTAAAGTAACCGAGCGCCCTCAGCATATGCTAATGCGTGTATCTATTGGTATACATAAAGATGATATTGCAGCAGCAATTGAAACGTATAATTTAATGAGTGAGCGTTGGTTTACACATGCCACACCTACTCTATTTAATGCAGGTACTCCAAAGCCACAAATGAGCTCTTGTTTTTTATTACAAGCTAAAGATGATAGTATTGATGGAATTTATGACACATTAAAACAATGCGCTCGTATTTCGCAAAGTGCTGGCGGTATTGGTTTAGCAATACATAAAGTACGCGCTACGGGTTCTTATATTAAAGGAACCAACGGTACATCTAACGGTATTTTACCAATGCTTAAAGTATTTAACGAAACGGCACGTTACGTTGATCAAGGCGGCGGAAAACGTAAAGGATCTATTGCTATTTATTTAGAGCCTTGGCATGCCGATATTATTCAGTTTTTAGATATTCGTAAAAATCATGGTAAAGAAGAAATGCGTGCACGTGATTTATTTACGGCACTATGGATTCCGGATTTATTTATGAAGCGTGTTGAAGAAGAAGGCGATTGGAGTTTAATGTGCCCTAACGAAAGCCCAGGTTTATATTTATGCCATGGCGCCGAGTTTGAAGCGTTATATACAAAATACGAAGCCGAAGGCAAATTTAGAAAGGTAATTAAAGCGCGCGAATTATGGGCGGCCATTATCGATTCTCAAATAGAAACAGGTAACCCGTATATGTTATTTAAAGATGCGTGTAACTTAAAATCTAACCAATCGCATTTAGGCACTATTCAATCGAGCAACTTATGTACCGAAATTGTTGAATACACTAGCCCCGACGAAGTAGCGGTTTGTAATTTAGCTTCTATTGCATTGCCTCGTTTTGTTGACGAAAAAACAGGAACCTTTGACCACCAACGTTTATTTGATGTAACTTATATTATCACAAAAAATTTAAATAAAGTAATTGATCGTAACTACTACCCAATACCCGAGGCTCGTAACTCCAACATGCGTCACCGCCCTATTGGTTTAGGTGTGCAAGGTTTAGCCGATGCATTTATTTTAATGCGTTACCCGTTTGAAAGCGAAGAAGCTAAAAAATTAAACGCCGAAATTTTTGAAACTATTTACTATGCTTCGATGACGGCAAGTAAAGATTTAGCAATTATTGATGGTGCTTATGAATCTTACCCAGGTTCGCCATTATCAAAAGGAATTATGCAATTTGATATGTGGAATGTTACACCAAGCCCGCGTTGGGAATGGGACGTATTAAAAGAAGAGGTTGCTAAACATGGTGTGCGTAACTCCTTGTTATTAGCGCCAATGCCAACAGCATCTACATCACAAATTTTAGGTAATAACGAATGCTTTGAACCATACACATCAAACATTTATAGCCGCCGTGTATTATCGGGTGAGTTTGCTGTAGTAAACAAACATTTATTACGCGATTTAGTGAAATTAGGCATGTGGAATGATGCGTTGAAAAACAAAATTATTGGCGCAAACGGTTCGGTACAAGGCATTGCCGAAATACCTCAAAACATAAAAGATATTTACAAAACAGTTTGGGAAATTAAACAACGTACCATTATTGATATGGCTGCAGATCGTGGCGCATTTATTTGTCAATCGCAATCGTTAAATTTATTTATACAAGATGCAAACTTTGCCAAATTATCGTCGGCACATTTTTATGCTTGGAAAAAAGGTTTAAAAACAGGCATGTACTACTTACGTACAAAAGCTGCCGCCGATGCTATTAAATTTACTGTAGACCAAGCAGCATTATCTATACCAGTGTTGGGTAACGAAGATGCATTGTTATTTGAACGCGGACAAGAGCATGTAATTAGCTTAGAAGAACAGCAAGCACAATTATCTTGCAGCTTGGATAATCCAGAAGGCTGTGAGGCTTGTGGCTCTTAAATAGTATTTGCGAACTTTTGTAATAAATACAGTGATAAGCAACAATAGTAAAAAAAGTTTCTCTGACAGTTTCGGAGAAACTTTTTTAGTTAGTTGAAATTTATTAATACCACTAATAAAAACATAAGATCAAATTAAAAAAAATTAAGTATTTTCAATTATGCAGTATTATAAACAATTAGATAGTCTTCGTTTTTTTTCAGTATTATCGGTAATGATTGGGCACTGGATTTCGTGGGACACAAATAATGCTTTTATAAAAAATTTTCATTGGGGCAATGGTGTTGTTTTCTTTTTTGTTTTAAGTGGTTTTTTAATTACTGAAATTTTATACAAGCAAAAGTTAGAGATTGAACTAGGTGAAAAAACATTTTTACAATCAATAAAAACATTTTATATAAGGCGTACACTTCGTATTTTTCCTATTTACTACCTTTTAATTTTTTTTTTATTTTATGTTAACTACAAAAATACACGTGATATTTTTCCTTATTTAGTATCATACACAAGTAATGTTTTAGAGGCAAAAACAAACAATTATGTTGGCGATTTTAATCATTTTTGGTCGTTGGCTGTTGAAGAGCAATTTTATATTTTTTGGCCTTTGTGCATTTTTTTAATATCTAAAAAACATTTATTGAAATTTATTGTAGCAACTATTTTTCTTTCGTTAATATCGCGTTTTTGTTTTGTTAAATTTGCGCCTGATAAGTGGATGGCCGCTAGTTATTTAACAAACAACGTTATGTTTGCCTTAGGTATTGGCGCTTTGTTAGCTTACATAAAACAAGTTAAAGCCGATGTGTTTACTAAAATATCGTCTGCATTTTGGTTAACACCTTTGGCAGTAATTGTTTATATGTTATCGTTTTATTTTATAGTACACGAAAATTATTTTCCATCAATTAATTTTTTGTTTGATGAGTTGTTGTTTTGCTTATTATCAGCCATAGTAATTGCTCGTGCTGTTGGCGATGGCTATAAATACGTTGGAAAGTTTATTTTAGAAAATAAATACTTTACGCATTTAGGTCAAATATCGTATGGCTTGTATCTGTTTCATTTATTTATGATTTCGATATTTTGGGGTTATATATCGCCAAGCCTTGGCTTACATGTAGATAATAAAAAAACCATGTGGATATTGTACTTTATTTTCACTTGGTTTGGCGCAGAAGTAAGTTTTAAATTAATTGAAACTCCATTTAATTATTTGAAACAACATGGGAAGTGGCCTAAAAACAGTAGAATTTAAAGTTATAAAAGGCGTATTTTTACATTATGCTTTTAAATAAATCTATTGGTACATCTTTTACAATATTAGGACTATTACTATGTTTATATTATTTTGGATTAAATATTACAGGAATTGATTTAAGTTATTTTCCAGGTGATAACGGTGATGCGCGATTTAATAATTATATTTTAGAACATGCATATATTTATTGTTTTAGAGGGGGAGAACATTTTTGGAACGCGCCATTTATGTTTCCCGAAAAAAACGTAATAACCTACTCGGATAACTTATTAGGAATAGCACCATTTTATATAGCTTTTAGAGTGTTGTGCTTTGATAGAGAAATGTCATTTCAACTACTATTTTTATTTTTAATTTGTTTAAATTATTTATCTTCTTTTTTACTATTAAATTACGTATTCAAAAAATTTCTCCCTGCAATTTTGGGCGCAATAGTTTACTCTACGTCTATTGCACTTCAAAGCCAAATTGGGCATTTGCAAACAATGCCAAGGTTTGCATTACCCATTGTGATTTTAATGGCAATGAAATTTGTACAAGAGCCCTATAAAATAAAATACTTTTTTATGCTAGCCCTAGCTTTTGTATATCAAATATATTGCGGAATATATCTTGGCCTCCTATCTTTAATGCCAATTTTTTTATTCGTTTTGTTTTCTGTTTTATATTTCAATAAAAATTTTATTATAGTAATAAAAACCAAACTTTGGTGGTTAAAAATTTTAGTATCTGTAACTGTAAATATTATTTTTTTACTAATAATAATGATACCATATAGAGATAGAGCGGATGCTTTAGGTTTAAACAAATACGAAGACGTTGTATCTACAATTCCAACAATACTTTCTCATTTTTTTGCTAGTAAAGGTAGTTTACTTTGGGTAAAGTTAGAAAATGTTGCAGATGATTACACTTATTATTGGGATTTTAAAATTTTTGCGGGAGGAGTAGCCACTTTCTCTTTAATTGCATTTATTGTAATTATAATATACAAACTTATATTTAAACAAAAAATTGAAAAAAATTATTTAATATTTTTTTACGTTATAATTTTTTTATTCTTGTTTTTTTTACGATTTGAAAAACTATCAGCGTATAAAATTTTATACTATTTGCCAGGTTTTGGTTCAATGAGAGCGCTTCAAAGAATTATAAACATTGAACTTTTGTTTTTTGCATTTACAACAGCTTTTTTGTTTTATTTTTTAAGTGAAAAAATTAGTGAAGCAAAAAAAATAATATTTTTTTTGCTATTAATGTTCGTGCTTTTTATAGATAATACTATTGATGTTAAGCATACGCTTAGAGTGCCTAAAAAAAATTCGCAAATCAAAATTCAACAAATAGTTGAAAGACTAAAACACTGTAAAAAAGATGTTATTGTGTCTTATGAACCAGATACATTAATATATCCATCTCATGAGTATCAAATTGATGCCATGCTTGCTTGTCAAACCTTAGGTTTAAAATGTATTAATGCCTACACAGGTTATTCGCCATTCGGATTCGACTCATATTGGAGAGAACCAAATGAAATAACAAGAACATATTGGTTACGAATAAATAAAATGGAATTTACAAAATGTTATGTTTTACATTAAAGTTTTGTATCAACCATATATTTTGCTAAATTAGAAATTGCAGAATCTAATAAAACGTTATCTTTTTTAGAAATCTTCAAAAATTTATCAATTGTTTTTATATCATTAAAATAGTAAGCCCGCTTCATAGCAAGTTCACTTAACCTTTTTCTGCATTTTAAATTAAGCATATTATTTAAATACATATCATAGGTATCTTCAATAAATCTTAATCCTAATAATTTTAAATTAGGTTCGGTTAGCATTACACATATAATATCTTTTTTATTAATTTCGTCTTTTAAATTTAAGTCCACTGGTTTTAAGCCTTCGGTGCCATTAAAATAATCAAAGCTCATATTATTATAATACCAAAATGAATGTTCGTTAAACATTTTTTTTGGTTTATGTGAATAATATATACTCATCCAATAGCTATCGGCAACCATTAATAAACTTGGTTTTTTAATTTTGTTAGTGGTTTCTTTAATTTTTAATTTAGCATAAGCTAACTCACCATACTTGGGCGAAAATAATAAATTCATTGCTTTACCAATATCATTATCTGTACCTTCATAACCATCTTTCATTTCAATGGTTGAATAATCCATATCAGGAAATGTAAAGTTTGTTTTATTTTGTATATAATTTAATAAACTATCAAATGCAATAATATTACCGTATTCAGACCAGTGAGTTCCAGCCACTGGATATAAGCTGTATTTGCAAGTTTTTTTTAATCGCACAAACATTTGATTATAATCAATAAAATTAACGTGATGTTTTTTTAACTTAGCTAATATTGATTTATAGTTCGTATTTACATTATCCGTTTTATATTTTTCGGGTATATATTCAGGATAAAATGAGGCCTTACTTGGAGCTATTAGAAATATAAAAGTTTTATTTAATTTTTTTAAAGTATCTTGAATAAATTTCATTTTAATTACACTTTCTTCAAAATATCTTTCTCCTAAATAATCTATACCATAATACGAATAAATATATTTTAACTCGTATAGGTAATTATTTTTACCAACAATTACATCGTTAGCATTACAATTTTTAAATAGTGAGTATTGAATTTGATTTTGCGACCTAATAGCTAATTCTCTAAAACCAAAGTTATTGGATAATGAGTCCTGATATTTATCAGCAAACTTACCACTTAACCATGTTTCTAAAGTTAATGCAGTATCTGTTACTGGTGCCGATACACCCTCTAAATTTTTTAAGTTAACAAACTGGTGTATACCTTGCGTAATTGGGAATAGCCAAACAATAAATAAAAATAATAAAATAATAAAGTTGCTACTTATTTCCTTTTTCATTAAAATCTAAAATATATAAAAGGATTGAAATTTGAAACTGAAATGTAACTAATGCATAAAAAGAAAAGCAAAATTGCAGGTATTTGTAGTATACTGTTTTTAGTTGAAGATGAGTTAGAAATAAATAAATAATTATATAATTTTAAAACACTTGAGTTTAAACCTGCAAAAGAAAAAAACACTGCAATTAAAAAAAACAGTTTAAATTCAGTAGTATAGTTTATATCGCTTATATGATTAAGTTCAAATACATTAAACAATTTTTGTATATATAAACTTGCTTGATTTATGTCCTGTGATCTGAATAATACCCAGCCAATCGAGACTATAAAAAAAGTAAAAGTTACTGTTACAAGTTTTGGTGTTTTTTTTAATTTTTCTAATAAAAATAATCGCTCTATTACTAAAAAAAAACCGTGGTATGCGCCCCATATTATAAACGTCCACTGCGCACCATGCCAAAATCCTGAAATTAAAAAAACAATCCATAAATTAAAATAAAGCTTAAGGGGATTTACTTGATTACCTCCCAAAGGGATATATAAATAATTTTTCATCCAAGTTCCTAGTGAGATATGCCATCGCCGCCAAAAATCA
>JAYSUQ010000051.1:0-2168 GCA_043718985.1 Bacteroidota bacterium
CATGCACACATACACCTTGTGCCAATAAATACTGAAAACGACATTAATTTTAGAAATGAAAAACTAACGCTAACTAACGCTGAGTTTGAAAATATAGCAAAAGCGATTAAAGCTTATGTGTAAAGTATTTATCTTTTATTAGCTAAATAATATCTACTCGCAGCTATTATTTCTGCTATATTTGCGCCCTATTATTTTACATTTATTATGGATAAAAAATCATTGATTGGATTAGGATTAATTGCATTAATTTTAATTATTGGATTGGCAATTTCTAGCCCAAGTAAAGAACAAATTGCACGAAACACATTTATTAAAGATTCGATAGGGCAAGTAGCAACTAACACAAAAGCGTTAGAGGATGCAAAACTAATTGCTGAAAAAACCACTCAAATTAAAGCGCAAGCAACATTAACCGATTCTGCCATACTGTCTTTAAACAAAGGAATTTATCAAGATTTTGCTATCTCTAAAAATGGAACAACTCAAATCGTTAAGCTCGAAAACGAAAACCTTATTGTACACATAAATACCAAAGGCGCAAAAGTTGAAAAGGTTGAATTAAAAAAGTACAATCGTTACGGGCAAACTGCCCCTTTAATATTATTTGATAAAGACTCAACTATACAAAACATACAATTTGAGGCCTTTGCCACAAAAACGAAACTAACTACTGATAGTTTTTATTTTAAGGCGTCTGCCGTTAATGCAAATAGCGTTAGCTTAAAATTAGAAACATCTAACCCAAACAATTATATTGAATTTGTTTACGCATTAAACCCTAACGATTATATGTTAGATTATAATGTTAATGTTGTTGGTTTGCAAAGTATTATTTCATCTGCTACTAATAATTTAACGTTAAATTGGGCACAAGCAATGCCATCTCAAGAAAAATTTATTACCAAAGAAAGAGAAGCGGCAACAGCATATTTTAAAGATACGGATGGCGGTGTTGATTATATTAACGCCCGAAAAATGGAAGAAAAACTATTTGAAGAAGGTAACGTTAAATGGGTATCGTTTAAACAACATTTTTTTAATTCAACATTAATTGCTAATACAGAATTTGCAAAAGCAGGAAGCTCTGTTAAAACTTACGAAAACCCAACATCAACCGATATTGTTAAAACCATTACAGCAAAATTAGCAATACCCTACAAACACTCAGCTAACGAAAGTTTTGGAATGAAATTTTATTTTGGACCAACGCAATATAACTCACTTAAAAAGTACGATAATTTAGAATTAGAAAAACTAATACCAACTGGGTGGAGTATTTTTAGCTACATAAACAAATGGCTTGTAATACCATTAATGACCCTGTTAAGTGATATGAATATGGGAATAGTTATTTTAATTTTAACTCTAATTATTAAAACAGTACTGTTTCCAATTGCATACAAAACATACATGAGTGGTGCAAAAATGCGCGTATTAAAGCCTGAACTTGACGAGCTAAATAAAAAGTTTGAAAAGAATGAAGATGCCATGAAAAAACAACAAGAGCAAATGGCACTATACAGAAGGGCTGGCGCTAACCCTTTAAGTGGATGTTTACCAATGTTGTTACAGTTTCCAATTTTAATTGCCTTGTTTAATTTTTTTCCTGCATCGATAGAGTTACGCCAAAAAGCATTTTTATGGTGCGGCGATTTATCAACCTACGATTCGATTTACGACTTTGGATTTACAGTTTGGGGGTTTGGCGACCACATCAGTTTGTTTGCTATGCTCATGTTTGTATCAACAATTATTTATACTTGGATGAATAGCGCCATGATGATGCAGCCACAACAAAACCAACAAATGCCAGGCATGAAATATATGATGTATTTAATGCCCGTAATATTTTTAGCAGTAATGAATAGTTATGCAGCAGGTTTAAGTTGGTATTATTTTTTAGCCAACGTTATAACTTTTTTACAAACATGGTTAATGAAAGTATTTATTGATGATGGAAAAATTAGAGAAACTCTTTTGGCAAACATGAAAAAACCCGAAAAAAAATCGAGTTTTCAGGCTAAGCTCGAAGAGATGGCAAAACGACAACAACTACCAAATAAAAAATAACACAAAACGCCACTTATAATAGTGGCGTTTTTGGTTTTACAATTCTTAAAATTAAAGAAACCCCTTTTTAAAAAGATGCTATTTCAGTTATATTT
>JAYSUQ010000052.1:0-5901 GCA_043718985.1 Bacteroidota bacterium
GCATGTAGTAACCATAAAAAACCATGCATAATGTATTTGTGTGCACACCAAGTTATACATTCCATTAAAATAAATGTAAACAATGTTATAAAAAAATAAATCATAATTATTTAGTTAAAGTTAATTTTATGTTATCTAAAATTTCGTTATTTAAATTTTGAGTATTTTTATTTTCATTTAAATATGCTAAAATTTTAATTTTATCTTTTGTAATGTTTGAAGAGTATTTTAAAACACGTGGCACATTTATTTGTACGCAATATCTTAAAAATATGAGCTCAATGTTGTTAGAGTCTAAACTAATTGCTTTATCAATGTAATATTTTCCTTTTTTAAAATTATCTAATTTGTAGTATGGGTTTATTAAATGTTTGCTAAGCATAAAATACGACATGGCTTTGTAACCAATTATAGTGGGGTTATCCAAAGTAGATATTTTATCTGTATTTATTTTAAATTGCCTAGCGTACTCAAGGTTTTTATTTGATAAAATGAGCAATTTTCTTAATACATCAACATCGTCAATTGCTTTATAAATATTAGCACCTAATAAAATAATTAATATAAATACGAACTTCATTACAATAAATTTAAAGATAATCGAAAGTAAGAAGAAAATAGTAAACTAATTTTTTCAAAATTATTAACCCTAATGCGTTGTAACATTATTTTTGTTGTAGGCGTTGCTTTAATTTTTTTTAATAAACTTAAATAATAAACATAAGCAACATAAACACCATATTTTGATGTGGCTGGCAGTTGTTTTATACCAACTAGTGCATCATTAAAATCTTGCTCTATTTCTAATTCAATTTTGCGTTTATCGTTTTCGGTTAACTGTTTCATATTAACCGATGGAAAATAAACTCGCCCTAAATCTTCATAATCATCTTTTAAATCTCTTAAAAAATTTACTTTTTGAAAGGCAGCACCTAATTTCATTGCCGAGGGTTTAAGTAATTGGTAATTTTGCTCGTTACCATCAGTAAAAACACGTAAGCACATTAAGCCTACAACCTCTGCCGAGCCTAAAATATATTCATCATAAGTTGTTTGGTTATGGTTAGTTTGTTCTAAATCCATTTCCATACTTTTTAAAAAACTATCAATTAAACTTGGTTCAATGTTGTATTTATTTACAACTTCCTGAAAACTATTTAATATAGGATTTAGGCTTATTTTACGTTCAATAGCTTTGTAGGTATCTTGTTTAAACTCGTTAAATAAGGTGCGTTTATCGTAGTCGTGAAAGGTGTCAACTATCTCATCGGCAAATCGTACAAAGCCATAAATGTTATAAATAGCACGATGCAGTTTTTTATTTAAACAATAAATACCTAACGAAAAACTGGTACTGTATGTTTTTGTAGTATGCTTGCTTGCTTGCGCCGATACTTTATCAAATAAGGCTTTCATGTTTATTTTTTTAAAGTTGGTTGTAGTTTTAAAATTTGATTAATTGCAATTTTACCCGATATAATTGCTGGCGGTACTCCTGGTCCAGGCACAGTTAACTGCCCAGCATAAAACAAATTAGATATTTTTTTATTTCGCATTGTAGGCTTTAGCACCGCTGTTTGGTTTAAGGTGTTAGCTAAACCATAGGCATTGCCTTTATAAGAGTTGTAATCTTTTATGAAATTATTAACGCAGTAACTTTTTTTATAAATTATATTACTTTTAATTTCATCGCCACAAATGGTTTCTAATCGTTTAATAATTTTATCAAAATAATATTCTCTTATGTCTTCATTATCTGTTAATCCAACAGCTATAGGTATTAAAATAAATAAATTTTCCATACCAATAGGCGCAACACTTGCGTCTGTTTTTGAAGGGCAACACACATAAAACAAAGGGTTTGTGGGCCATTTTGGAGTGTCGTATATTTCTTTTGAATGTAAATCAAAGTCAGTATCAAAAAATAAGTTGTGATGAATTAATTTTTTTATTTTTTTATTTACTCCCAAATAAAATATTAAACTCGATGGCGCAAATGTTTTTTTATCCCAATAAGTTGAAGGGTAATTTCGATATTGTTCATTTAATAAATGTTGTTCTACATGATGGTAATCGGCACTGGCAACAACATTACTCGTAAAAAAATCACCTTCGGTTGTTACTATTTTTTTTACTTTATTTGCAACTACATCAATTTTTGTTACCGCTGTGTTTGTAAAAAAATTAACTCCCAGTTCGGTTGCTAAACTTTCCATGCCAGCTACTATTTTGTGCATACCTCCCATTGGGTACCAAGTACCTTGAGATAAGGCTGAGTAATTCATTAAGCTATATAACGCAGGAATTTTATTTGGCATTGCGCCTAAAAATAAAACAGGAAACTCTAATAAAGTCACCAATCGTTCATCTTTAAATTGACTTCTAACGTATGCACTTATTGATTTAAACATGGTTGATTTTAATGCGCCAACCATTACTTTAAAAGATGCATACTCTAACCACGAAAAACCAGGTTTATAAATTAAATCGCTCATTGCAATATTGTATTTATACTCGCCTTCGGTAATAAATTTTTTTAATTTTTTAGCACTACCTTTTTCAATTGTTTCAAATGTTTGGTATAAATCATCTAACGATTTTGGAATTACAAGTGGCATTTCGTCGTTATAAAACAATTGAAAGCCTGGTTCTAATTGTACTAAATTATAATAGTCGGATGTGGTTTTGCCAAAGTCTTTAAAAAAATTCTCAAACACATCGGGCATCCAATACCAACTAGGTCCCATATCAAATGCAAAACCTTGTTCGCTAAATAATCTAGCTCTGCCACCAATGTTGTTATTTTTTTCGAGTACAGATACCTTTAAGCCAGCCCTAGCGGCATAGCAAGCTGCCGATAATCCAGAAAATCCACTACCAATAATCGAAATTTGATTCATTTATCTTTGTTTAATCTTTGTTCAAATATATTAAACAAAATTAATATTTCAAATTATATTTAAAACTCTAGTATTTTTAATAAATCAGTCGGTTGTTTTAAAATCGTAATTCGTTGTTTGTTTTCAAAAGGTAATAATTTTTCAATATGACCACTTAATAACAAATTTGTTTTAGTGCTTTTTAATTTCGCAAACAATGTTTTTTGATTTAATATATCTAAACTTAAATTAGAAAAAATTATCATAAACAAATGTGTTGGTTTTATAAGTGTTATTGCGGTTTCAATATTATTAAAGGGCACGTTTGCACCTAAATAGATGGTTTGGTATCCTTTAGATTTTATAATATAATTAGAAAACAACAAACCTAATTCGTGCCATTCGTTTTGTGGTAATAACAATAAAAATTTTTTATTAGGTTTTGCTGCTGCTGGTAAAGCATCAATAGCCGAAATTAATTTTCGCTTAATAATACATGAGGCAAAATGCTCCTGTATTGGCATTGTATTGTTTAATGACCATAATAAACCTGTTTGGTGTAAAAACGGATAAATTATTGTTAGCATCGCATCAAACAAACCAAATTTAATAATTGAATTCGAAATTGTTTTTTCAAAATCAGGCTCATTAAATATCATCATAGCTAATGTTAGCTCATTTATATAAGCTGTTATTGTAGCATTATTTGTTTGAGTGTTGTTTTTTTCTAAAATTAACTGATGAATTTCGGACGATTTTAAAGCTGCAATTTTTGAAATTTTAAAACCAAATGCCATCAGTGTGGCTACGTTAAGTAATTTTTTTAATTGCTCGTCGTCATATAATCTTATGTTTGTAGTTGTGCGTTGTGGTATAATTAAATTATATCGCTTTTCCCAAATGCGTATGGTGTGGGCTTTTATTCCAGTTAATTTCTCTAAATCGGCAATTTGATAAAACTCCATTTGTTTAATGTTTGTTGGGTAAAAATAAACATTTTATTATTTATCAGGAATTTAATACCAGTTGTGAGTTAAAACATACCACTTATGAAGTTTAACTTTATAACCAAATTATTTATTATACCTTTAAATTATGCAAAACATTAAATACATAATTATCTTATTGGCTTGCTTTACTACTTTAGCAAGTAACTTAATATCGCAAACTACATCTGTTGGTAAGATACCTGTTGGTACAACAAAAAAAGAAGATCCTAAATTTTCGCGTTTAAGTTTAAAAGCAGGCGTCAATTTAAGCGTTATTTATTTATCGCGAAACGTTAAAGAAAGTAATAATGAACCTGGTTTTTCGGGAGGTGTTGTTTACAAATTAAATAATTTTGTTCGTTTTTCGGGATTATTTACCCAATACCAAAAAATAAATATTGAGCCAACTTGGTATAACATAAAAGCAAAAACTTACGAAACCAATTTAGAGTTAGTAGCACGATTTCCTAATAAAAAAACTTTGTTATATCCCTTTGTAGGTTTAAGTTACAACACGTTTAATGGTTTTTTTACAGGCCAAACCGATTACTTAAATTTAAAAGAAAAATATGGATCAAATACAACCATAAATAACAATTGGGTTGGTTTTAATATAGGTACAGGTTTAGAACATAACTTTGGTGTTTTAGGTTTGTTTGTTGATTACCGTATGCGAGCAGGAAAGCAAGAAAACGCTATTAATATTATGGATGTTTGTTTTACTGGAGGCTTAAAAATTAACTTACCTTATGGTAATATCTCCAAAAAAATAATGCATTTAAATGATCGTTATTATTGGTTTTAGTTTTTTTTAATTTAAAAATTTAAAAAAGTTGCCTCAAATAAATTTAAAACTATTATTAATTTTATTTTCGACTAAAATAACTTAGATTTTTTTTTGAAATTAGACTCAAAAAATTATATTTGTAGTATAAGTTATTATTATGCAACATGGAGTTTTAGCAACCACTAACGGTTTAAGTTTCGAAGATTTTAAAAAAATTGTTTTAAGTGATTTTCGCATCATTAATGAAAGCCGACAAACAAGTTTATTAGGCCGTAAAGAAGTACTAACAGGTAAAGCCAAGTTTGGTATTTTTGGAGACGGTAAAGAATTAGCTCAAATAGCTATGGCCAAAGTATTTAAAAATGGCGATTTTAGAAGCGGTTATTATCGCGACCAAACTTTTATGATGGCAATTGGTCAGCTATCAGTACAACATTATTTTGCTGGTTTATATGGTCACACCGATTTAGAAAAAGAACCAATGAGTGGTGGTAGGCAAATGGGTGGGCATTTTGGTACACATAGCTTAAATGCAGATGGTACGTTTAAACGATTAATAGATCAAAAAAATTCATCGGCCGATATTTCTCCAACCGCTGGGCAAATGCCCCGTTTATTAGGTTTAGCTTACGCATCACATTTTTATAGAATTAATACCGAATTACACACAGATAAATTTTCGCAATTTAGTAACAAAGGTAACGAAGTTGCTTTTGGTACAATTGGCGATGCTTCAACATCTGAAGGTTTATTTTGGGAAACAATTAATGCCGCTGGAGTGTTACAAGTACCAATGTTAATGAGTGTTTGGGATGATGGTCATGGGATTTCAGTACCTAAAAAATACCAAACAACTAAGGAAAGTATTTCTGAGATTTTAAAAGGGTTTCAAAGAGAAAAAGGAGGTAATGGATTTGAAATTTTAAAAACAAAAGGATGGGATTACGCACATTTATGCGAAACATACGAAAAAGCTGTTAAAATTTGTAGAGAAGAACACGTACCTGTTTTAGTTCATGTTGAAGAAGTAACACAACCTCAAGGGCACAGTACATCGGGCTCACATGAGCGTTATAAAGATGCTGAACGTTTGCAATTTGAAGTTGATTTTGATTGTGTTAAAAAAATGCGAGAATGGATTTTAGAAAATGCAATTGCTTCTGATGAGGAATTAAATACAATTGAAGAAGACTCTAAAACTGCAGTAAGAGAAGCTAAAACTGTTGCTTGGGCGGAGTATTTAAAG
>JAYSUQ010000053.1:0-5869 GCA_043718985.1 Bacteroidota bacterium
GTTTCGCGAGCAATAGCAATATCGGCTACTACTTCAATTTCAGATAATTCGTTAGTCGATAATTGAAAATCTATTACTATAGTTTTACCTTTTGCTTCAATTTTTTTATTAGTTGATTTATAGCCTACATAACTGGCGTTTAAATTATAGGTGCCACTATCTAACGCTAACGTATAATCACCATCAACACCAGTTGTTACTGCTTTTCCTTCGGCGTATAATACGATTGCGCCAATTATTGGCTCGTTAGTTAAGGCATCTTTAACAACACCACTCACTTTAGTTTTTTGAGCAAAAATTAAGGTTGAAGTAAAGGTAAATAATATAAATAATGTACTTTTTAAATTCATGGTTTTAAACTAAAAATCCCACTATGTGTTATAGTGGGATTGAAATTGAAACTTATATAATTAATCTTTAATAAATTTAGTTGATGCTGTTTTGTTGTTTTTATCAACTACAGAAATTGTGTATAATCCATTTTTTAAGTCGGCTACATTTATTTGTAATGCATAAATGGACGTTTCGTTTTTAATATTTTTAACCATTTGCCCTAAATAATTTAAAATTTTAACTTCATAAACCATTTCGCTAGAGGATAATGTGAACAAATCGTTTGTAACTGGATTTGGATAAATTGCAACATTAAATGTTTTTGATTGTGTTAATTGTTTTAATCCAACAGTTGAGCAATCGCAGGTGTGAGTACCTAAATTAGTATAATTGTTGTGCATTAATGAATCCCATTGTACCGATGCATTAAAACTTTGCAAAGCTGGATTAGTTGTTACACCTTGCGTTACAGATGATTTTCTTTTAAGGTCTTTATCTAAAGTCCAGTATTGTTTAAAATAAGGTCCTTGTGATATTTGATCGTATCCAACTGGCATTGATGAGTAAGGAGCTAAAGCAGTCCACCCAGCACCTGTACCACCACTCGAGTTTAAAGGTCGCTCACCAATACAACCAAAAATATCAATTTGAACCCAGTTGCCAGCAACATTTTTTTCTAACGAAAGTGCGTCATCACCATTAAAACACATTACACGGCTGTTACCTGTGCCAGTTGCGCAACCAGGGCATAATAATACATCGGCAGCTGCCTCTAATGCCACATCAATAGGAGCGGTTTGGCCTGTACCTGCAGGGTCGGTTAAATCTAATGCAATAACAAATGCATCTAATGGGGCAATTACTACACCTGGCAAAACCATTTCTCCTTCAACAGGTGTAAAAACTGTTGCGCCGTTATCCCAACGAACAATGCGATAGTTAGATAAATTAATTGGAGCATTAGTAGGATTGTATAATTCTAATGCTTTGTTATTTCCTTTTCCTTCAATGTATTCAGATATAAATAAATCTGAACAAATTTGCGCTTTACCAATTAAAGCAGTTGTAATTAATGATAAACTAAGTAAAGTTTTTTTCATGTTATTTGTTTTATATGTTATTACTATTTAAACTTTATTAAAAAAATTGAGCGGTTTAATTAATTAAAACTAGAACCGTTTTATATTAATTTGTAGGGTATTCGCTTAACGAATACAAAAATAAACTAATTTATTATTGATGCAACAAATTGTGCATAAATTTAACTTTTTGGTAATATTTAATTTTTGTGCTGTTTTTTGGTTAATGCAAGTTTATAATTTTAAGCATAAAAAAAGAGTAACAATTGCTACTCTTTTTTTATTGTATTTATTTTACTTTATCTAGCATTTTTTTCGATTCTTCAACTACTTTTTTTTGTACTTCAATTTCCGATTTCTTTTTTATTTGATTGCTTTCGTTTGTTTTGATATCATCTTCGGCTTTTTTAATTTTTTCTTTATAAGTTTCTATGTCCGATTTTAAATTTTTATTATCTTTTTCTAAATCTTTTTGTGCATCTTCTATTTTAGTTAATGCTTTTTCCGAATCTTTTACCTTGTCGGCCAAGGGCGCCAAGGTTAATTTAATGGCAAATTCTTTAATGATTTTTTCCATAGCATCGTATTTATCTTTTTGATCACCCGATTTTAAATACGCTCCTCCTAAATCTACCCCTACATGCATTGTAACCGTTTTTGCTTTTTTATCTTCTTCAAATGTTGTATAAATATCTACAGGGTTGTTTCCCATTTCTTTTACCTCAACATTATCTCCAAATAATTCTTTTTTACTACCTTTTACTTTTTCGTTTTTATAATTTTTTAATAAACTTTTCCATTTATCTTCAACGTTATCTTTATCGTTTTCGTAAATAGTAGTAGTTAAGGCATTTTGCGAGCCCGTGCTAAATTTTTCGTTCGATTCTCGAATTTCAATACGTTGTGCATTTGCAGTTATAGCTAATGTAATTAATGCGGCTGTTAAAATTTGTTTTTTCATTTTATGTTTGTTTAGTTTTTTTATTGTGTTTAATATTAATCAACATCGGTTACTCCGCCCGAAATAATAAATTTCATTGCATCGCCACCTTCGGCTTTTAATAGGGTTACTTGCTCTTTACCAACTATTACTAACCTGCCCGAAAACGAGTAAGAATAAGGTAAGTACACTGCATATTTATCTTTTATATCCCAATCGCTTAAATCATCTTGTGTAATAAAGCCAAGCTCTTGTATGTTTGCTTGTGGGTTAGTTAATACTAAAACAGGTTTTGTAAATTTTTTTTTGTTTCCCACAAAGGCATTCATAAAATCTTTAATGGGCGAGTAAATGTGGCGTATAAGTGGGGCGTTTTCTAATTTAAGTTCAAGCACATCAAACAATTTTTTAAATATAAATGACGATGCCAATAATCCTAATAGAGTTATAAATGCTAATAAAATTGCGATGGATATTAATGAATTTAAAAAATTGTTATTAGTAAAAGCAACAAAGGAAAACAAGTTTCCGAAAAAATTAAATATTTGCACAAACACCATTAGTGTTATACCTAAAGGAATACTTAACAATAAGCCTTGCAAAAAATATTTTATAAATTTATTTACTATCATTTTAAATCCAATTAATTTGTTTTTTTAACTTACTTAATGTGTATGCTTCGGGCGAGTTTGGTTCGGTTTTAAAATCGTATAACCAACTTGCATTTGCTGGCAAGCTCATTAAAATCGATTCTATTCGTCCATTGGTTTCTAAGCCAAATTTAGTGCCTTTATCGTAAACCAAATTAAACTCAACATAACGCCCACGCCTTAACAATTGCCATTGCTTGTTATGGGGGGTGTATGTTTTGTTTTTATTACGATTAATCAATTCAACATAAGTTGTGGCAAATGTTTTACCTACATCTTGCCAAAATGCAAAGTTTTGTTCAAAATTTAGATGTTCGTTTTCATTTAATCTATCAAAAAATATACCGCCAATGCCACGGGTTTCGTTACGGTGTTTTATAAAAAAATAATCGTCGGCCCAGGTTTTAAATTTTTGATAATAGGTTGAATGGTGTTTATCGCAAACTGTTTTTAATTGGGTATGAAAGTATTGCGCATCCTCATTAACAATATAATGGGGTGTTAAATCAATACCACCGCCTAGCCATTTAGTGCCATCTGTCATTTCAAAATACCTAATATTCATATGAATTATTGGTACCATTGGATTTTGAGGATGAATAACTATTGATACGCCTGTAGCAAAAAATTGAGGTTTGCTAGTTGATTTAATTTCGGTTGAAACAGAGTGTTCTTTTTCATTCATCAAAAAATCGGGAACATCACCACTAACTGCCGAAAACATAACGCCACCTTTTTCGATAACGTTACCATTTTGCATTACTCGCGATCGGCCGCCGCCTCCTTCTGGTCGTGTCCAATTTTCTTCTTTAAATTTTTCAAAACCATCGGCTGTTTCAAGTGCTTGGCAAATATCGTTTTGCAATGTTTTTAACCATTGAGTAATTGTATCTTTGGTTATTTCCATCCTAATTTTTGCAATTTATAATTTGCGTATTTATATAGTGTAACCGCTTTGTTTTCGAAACCTGTTTCGGCATCGGGTTTATAAAATTTAAAACTAATTGATGTGCCATTGGCATTAAATTTATTTAAATTTAAAAACAACGAAGGACCAACATTTTTTAAATTACTTAAATAATAATTTGCAATATCAAAACCTTCAAAATAATATTCGCTAGGGTCAATGCTATTTAAAGTTTGATATTGTTTTGTTAATTGGATAATTTGAGGTTCGTTATAATCTATATGATTTGAGCTTGCAAAATGAAAATTTAATTGATTTAAGTATTCTTGGTCTAAATTATCAATGTTTGCGGTATTACTAAAGCCAAATAATGTGATGTTGTTTTTAGTGCCTTGCATGGCTAACTGTGTTATAAAATCTTGTAAATAAACTGGGTTATTTGTTAATGCAATTACTACATTTTTTTTAGTTGCGCTTAATAGTGTTTTAACTCCAGCAATGCCTTTAACAACATTGATTGTATCTTTATTGGTTTTGTTACGTTTTAATACATTATCATTAAATCTGTTTTTAAATGCTGTTGTGTATTGCAAATCTTTTGTGGTTGTGTTAACTAAAATAAAATTCGAATTTGTAAGTAATGAGTCTGCGCAATAATCGGCCAAAGCCTCAATCATAGTATAAACCGATGGCGTTACTTTGCTGCAAATTGGATTATTGTATAAAATTTTATTTTGCTGTATTACAGGCGATATTATTGGAATTGTATTGGCATGTGCATAGCTTGAAACGGTTTTAAAAGCGTTACTATAAATTGGCCCAAAAATGGCATCGAGTTTTTTAAAGAGCGCGCTTTTACATTGTGTTTCTAATTTTAATGAATCTTTATCATCGGTATCAAAAATAGTTAAATTAATTTCGAAACCCGAGCCTGATAACGAATCAACTGCTTTTTTAAATCCTAAATAAAAATCGATAGCTAACGCCTGCTGTTGCGGAAAATTTGATTTATTACGTGATAATTCATCAAGGTTAATTAAATCGGTTTCGGCAAACTTAAAGGGTAAAAACAAACCAATTTCGTAGGTGTTTTTTTTAGGCTTTAAATTAATGATGCTATCTATTACGATTTGTAAGTTAACTGCTTGCGTGTTTGATAATTGGTTACTAGAAACTGAACTTGTTGAATGTTGTTGATTAGTTACCAAACCTATAACAGTAGCATTACTAGCTGAAGTTAATGTTGGTATTGCACTATTATTTTTTGCTTTTTTAATTGCAACTACAACAAAATCGCCATCTTTTAACCCATTAACTAATTGCGGGTTATAGCTTGTTAATTGTTTATCGGTAAGGTTATATTTTTTTGTTATGGCATAAATGGTTTCGCCTTTTAATACTTTATGATAAACGTATTTGTTTGTATCAATACTAACAACTGGTGTAATGGCAATAGTTTCGATAGGTATTTTTAATTCTTGCCCAGTTTTTATACCATCAATAGCATCGTCGTTTTCTGCTAAAATTTTATTTACATCTAAATTATAAACCTTTGCAATGGCATATAAACTTTGTCCTTTTTCTACTTTATGTATGTAATACTTTTTACCGCTAATCGTTTTTATATCGGTTGATTTTAGTTGCGCTTTTGTAGTACACGAACTCATGCAAACAATTACAATTAAAAAAAGTTGTAGGTATTTAGATGTTTTATTTTTCATTTTAATTTTATGTATAGTAAACAGATGTTCGCAGCTTAATTTTTTAATTGTGCGTAAACTAATTACTCCCACTCAATTGTAGCGGGTGGTTTAGAGCTAATATCATACACCACACGGTTAACACCTTTTACTTTATTAATAATATCGTTTGATGTTTTAGCTAAAAACTCATATGGTAAATGACACCAATCGGCCGTCATCCCATCTGTTGATGATACCGCTCGCAATGCCACAACTTT
>JAYSUQ010000054.1:0-5859 GCA_043718985.1 Bacteroidota bacterium
TCAAAACTTGAATATATTTTTGATAATACACGCAAAAAAGGATTAAACTTATACAACGGTACTCGTGCAAAAGGCTGGATTGAATACTGGCGACAAATAAAAACTACACAACACGATTTAATTACATTAGGTGTTGATGTTAGAGGATATAAAAAATTACACCGCGATTTAATTTGGGCTAACAGGTTTGCTGGAGCTTTATCGAGAGGAACCGACCGATTAATATATTATTTAGGAGGTGTAGATAATTGGTTAAACCCACAGTTTAATAAAACCATTAACATTGTTAAGCCCGAGCAATACCAGTTTCAAACGTTAGCTACAAATTTAAGAGGCTTTAATCAAAACATACGTAATGGCAACAATTTTGTGGTGTTTAATAGCGAAATTCGTTTTCCTATTTTTAAGTATTTGGTTAATGGGCCAATACGTTCCGATTTTATTCAAAACTTTCAGATAGTAGGTTTTGGCGATGTTGGTATGGCTTGGTACGATGCCAACCCATATAGCGATGATAACGTATTAAACAAAAATGTTTATGTAGGCAATCCCATTACATTAACCATCTACAATCAAAAAGAACCAATAGTTGGCGGTTATGGTTTTGGCTTGCGTTCGCGCTTGCTAGGTTATTTTATTCGTGTTGATTTTAGTTGGGGTGTAGATGATAAAAAAGTTCAAAAAGGAATAACGTATTTGAGCTTAACCACCGATTTTTAATTTTAAATTATGATCATTAAAAAACAAATGACAGTTACAACCTTAATTATTTTATTGTTAGTTGGCATATTAGCAGGCTTTTTAAGCGGCTTAGTAGGCATTGGTGGCGGCATAATTATAGTGCCAGTACTAGTTTATTTTTTAGGGTTTACGCAACACACAGCGCAAGGCACTACCTTGTTTATGTTTTTGTTCCCAATAGGTATATTAAGTGTAATAAATTATCACAACGCAGGTTATGTTGATTATAAAACAGCTGCTATAATTGCTGTAACATTTATAGTAGGCAGTTATTTTGGAAGTAAACTCGCCATATCAATTGATCCAAAAACAATTAAAAAAATATTTGGTGCCATTATAATTTTGCTTGGCGCTAAAATGTTGTTTTGGAAATAAGAGCAACATTAACAACTACAAAATTTATTTTTGCGAACTCACCGAAAAAATACGACTAATAGCCGAACTTTTATTTGTATCAGAAAACACACCATGCTCAAAGCTTTTAACATCTTCAATCGTATAAAAAGCATTAGGTGTGTGTTGGTGTATTAAATCAATAACTTCAATTTTATTAACGCGTTTTACAATCATAAAAATTAATTTTACGGGCCCCATTGCACCTTGCCCATCTACAATAGTTACACCTTGATGATTGTTTTTTAATGCCGCAACTAACGCTAAAATATCATCGTTACTAATAATGCGTATTATTTGAGTTCCTATTGCAAGGCGCTCTTCAATATACATGCCCAAATATGTGCCAGCACTAAAACCAGCCGCCCAAGCCACAAAACAAGCCGCATTATTTAAATGACTAAAAACTTGGCGCATAGCTATTAACCAAATTATAACTTCAAAAAAACCAAGTATAGGCACAATTTTTTTTAATCCTTTTGATATAAAAATATGACGCAAGGTTGCCATAGTTACATCGCCCAAACGCGAAACAAAAATAAGAAGCGGTAAAATAATCCAGTTAAAATAATCAAAAGCCATAGTTTAAATTTAGTTGTGTTTTTTGTGCTATTAATGCATTATAACATTAATTATTAAAACACTATTGTTTATACAAAAACACATTATAAAATTTTATACATTAATAAATAGCTGATATTTAATAGCACTTGCTTAAAACAAATAACGTTTGATAAACAAAACAATACATATTATAGTTAATAGTAAAAGCTGGCGTTTTTTAAAAAAAATTACACTCGTTAGCTTGTGTGGTTTGCTGTGTGTGTTTTTACTAGCAGTTGGCTTAGTTTTTTTTTACGAAAAAGAAGCAAAAGCATTACTGGTAAACGAACTTAACAAACACCTTAATGCCGAAGTTAAAATTAATACTAACGATATTAATTTAACAATTATAAAAACGTTTCCAAATTGTGCCTTAGAGTTTAAAAACATAACAATACTTGAAGCAATAAAAAATAAACACAAAGATACGCTTGTTAGCGCTAAGCAATTATTACTTGAGTTTAGTATTAAAGATTTGTATTACAAACATTACAACATTATTAAAATTGAAGTAAATAATGCTAAAGCTAATTTAAGGGTTGATGCGCAAGGAAATGCAAATTATATTATATGGAAAAACAACAAAAATAATGCAACAGAAAATGATAGCCTAAGTTTTAAACTCAATCAAATAAAACTCAACAACATTGAGTTTAATTACAAAAACAAAAAACAAAAAATTAATATTAAAACAACAGTAAACGAGCTTAACTTTAATGGTAATTTTGCTACTAATAATTATGATTTGCATACAGATGGCAATGCCTTTGTAACATTAATACAAATAGAAAAAGTACATTATTTGCGGCAAAAAAAAATTGATTTTAAGGTTACCTTAAGCGTTAACCAAAACACTTACACTATTAAAAAAGCACAAACAAGTATTAATAAAACTATTATTACAAGCAATGGTAATTTTGTGTTTAATGATTCGTTACGCTATTTAAACCTTGCTTTTACTGGCAAAAATCTTGATGTGTCCTCAACAATTTCAATACTACCTCAATCGTTTCAAAAACATTTAAACGATTACGAGAGCGAGGGTGAATTTTACGCATCAGGAAACTGTAATTACAACATACGTAAACCCATTGCACTTAATTTAGAATTTGGTATAAAAAAAGCTACCATAACATACAAACAAACAAAAACAAGTCTATCAAATGTAAATTTAGTTGGAAAACTAATTTTAAAAGATAAAAAAAGTGAACTACAATTACACAACATTAGTGCCAATCTTAACAGCAATGCAATTAAAGGCGATGTAACTATTGTTGATTTTAATAACCCCTATTTAAAACTTAATGTTGATGCCAACTTAAAACTTAATGAATTGCTAAATTTTTATCCGATAGATACACTCGAAAACTTAAGCGGTAATTTAGTCCTAAATGCAAACATTGAAGGCCTAGTTAATGATATGAAAACAGCCGCTTTTAGCGCATCTATTAAAGCTAGTGGCAATGCAACTATTAACAACATTAAACTAAAATTTAAACAAAGCGAAAAAGAAATAAATATACCTCAAGGCAACTTAATATTAGAAAACAGAAACTTAAAGATAAATGAATTAAGTGTTATCAACGGTCAATCTGATGTTACTATAAATGGCAATATGCCAAATTTTTTAGAGTATTTATTAGATACCTCAACACCATTTATATTAAACGCAACACTAATAAGTAATAACTTACAGCTTGAAGATTTTATTTATAAAACTAACACAACAACTAACGTTAACATTAATGATAATTTAGATTATAACATAAACGCAACCATTAAACAATTTACATTTGGAAAATTTATAGCGAATAACATTAACGGTTTTCTTTTAATAAAAAATAAAAAAATAGCTTTAAAAGATATGGCTTTACAAACAGCAGATGGCAACATTAATTTAAATGCTTTTGCAGATGCCAGTAACGAAAACATCGTAATAAATGGAAACGTTGAAATTGAAAAATTAAACATTAAAAAAATGTTTTATCAGTTAAATAATTTTGGGCAACAAACCATAACCGATGCAAACCTAAATGGTATAATAACTGCCAACGCAAATTTTAGTGCAACTTGGGATAAGCAACTTAACTGTAATTTAAATAGCATTAACGTAACATCAACTGTAGTAATAGACCGTGGAGAATTAAATAACTTTAAACCATTAGAAAGTTTAGGAAAGTACATTGATGTTAACGAACTAAAAAATATTAAATTTTCGACGCTACAAAGTACCATAGATATAAAAAATAAATTAATTACATTACCAAAAACAGTCATAAAATCGAGTGCATTAAATATTGAGTTATTTGGCACACATACCTTTGATAATATAGTAGATTACCACATACAACTATTAATTAGCGATTTACTAGCCAAACGATTTAGACAAAACAAACAACTAAACGAGGAACTTGCCTTGCTTGAAAACGACCCCGAAAATAAACGTAGCGTTTTTGTTTTGATGAAAGGCCCAGTAGATAACTTAATAATAAAATATGATAGTAAAGGCGCTAAACAAAAAATTAAAGATGACATTAAAACAGAAAAACAAACTATAAAACAATTATTAAAAGAAGAGTTTGGTTTTTTTAAAAAAGATTCGATTAAAATTAAGTCGACAGAAAAAGCAAATCAAAAATTTAAAGTTGAATTTGGCGATGCTCCTAAAAAAACATCTACACCCGAAAAAAACAAAAACGAAATTGATGACGACTTTTAAATTTTAACAACTTATATGATAAGCACTTAATGAAACAACTATTTTTAAATTATTTTTGGGATATACCCGCGCACATTAGCATTACTAAACATCGAGACTACCGCATTACTGCCGTTATTGGCCTATGCGGCTTTGTTGCACATGTGTTTTTTTTAAGTTTATTTGTTTTTTTTAAAGTACCTCAACTCGTAATTTTTAATGTGTTTAGCATTGCAACATTTACCTACATTGTTTTGCAAAACAAAAAACATACTAAAAAATATTATATTATAATTTGTAATATAGAAGTTGTAGCTCACGCCGTAGTTGCCACTTATTATTTAGGCTACCAATCAAGTTTTCATTTTTATGTGTTTTTAATGTTTATGGGTATTTTCATTTTATCAACATATAAAAACATTAATTGGTTTTTAGGCATTGTATCTATCCTTAGTTATTTTTTTATTATTTGGATGGTTACACACCAAGCGCCAGTAATAACAACATTATCAAACAATGGCATTGAGTTTTTTAGTTATTTTAATTTACTATGTGCGGCATTAATTTGCATTATGCTTAGCTTTTATTTTAGAACAACTGCTAACGATGCTGAGGATAGTTTAATTGATTTAAACAAACAACAAGAGTTGCAAAACAAAGAACTCGAAATTCAAAAACTGAAAACCGAAAATGCATTAAATCAACTCAATCAAAATGTAGATTATGCCCAACGCATTCAACAATCTATATTGCCACAATTATTTTTATTTGATACAACTTTTGGTAAAAACAATTCGGGTATTATTTTTAAACCAAAAAATACTGTTTCAGGCGATTTTTATTTTTTAGAGCATCATAACAATAAAATATATTTAGCTGTTGCCGATTGCACAGGACACGGTGTTTCGGGAGCAATGATGAGTATTATAGGCATTAACTCTTTATCGAAAATAATTAATAACGGGACAGTAACATCTAGTGCGCAAATTTTAAGTGAGCTACACGTTTTGGTAAAAAAATCGTTGCATTACGATAACACAAATACAACAGATGGTATGGAAATATCGTTATGCGTAATTGATACTACCACTAAAACCATTGATTTTTCGGGTGGAGGCGCTAGCCTTTGTTGTATTCAAAATAACGAATTACGCGTAATTAAAGGCGATAAATTTGCCATAGGTGGGCGTAATTTTATTAACGAAACCAACAGATTGTTTAATACGCACCTAGTAAATTATACCAATAACATGCGCCTTTTTATGTTTAGTGATGGTTATCAAGATCAATTTGGGGGCATAAATTACCAACGCTATACTTCTAAAAGATTATTAAACGACATTGATTTAACCAAACATTTGGAGTTACAACAACAATTAATTATATTAGATAATAATTTTACCAACTGGAAACAAAACGCAGCT
>JAYSUQ010000055.1:0-17804 GCA_043718985.1 Bacteroidota bacterium
CAAAAAATATTAACAATGGGCCCAAAAGTTATTGTAATTAAAAAAGGTGAGCACGGAGCGTTATTATTTAATAAAGATGAAGTGTTTTTTGCCCCTGCCTTGCCATTAGAAGAAGTTTTTGACCCAACGGGTGCTGGCGATAGCTTTGCTGGCGGATTTATTGGTTATTTAGCTAAAACAGGTGATATTAGCTTTGAAAACATGAAGAGGGCTATTATTTTTGGATCGGCAATGGCAAGCTTTACTGTAGAAAAATTTGGAACAGAACGTTTATTAAATTTATCTCAAACCGACGTTGACACTCGCGTACAACAATTTGTTGATTTGGTTCAATTTGATATTTCATTAGTATAGTTAAATTGGTTTAATTTAACTGAAACTAAAAGCTTTTCATTTTTTTGAAAAGCTTTTTTTTTGACAAAGCTTTATTTAAACACTAACTTTAAACAAACAATTATTAAACACATTAAATTTTATGCAACAAAAATTAATTAGTTTTTTAGTTATAGGTTTACTTTCGGCATTTGTGTTAACTAGTAGTAGTATTTGCATTAAATTACCCGCAAAAAACACTAAAATAAAAACCGACGCGTTTGGAAACACGTATGTCATAAACAACAATCAAATTTATAAATATAATGATGTTGGTGTTTTACAAAAAAAATTTAGCACTAAGCGCTATGGTAAAATTGATTGTATTGATGTTACCAACCCATTAAAAATTTGTGTGTATTACAAAGATTTTCAACAGCTATTATTTTTAGATAACCAACTCACCCAATCTAACCAAGCAATTTCGTTAGAAACATTAGGCTACGAGCAAACCTTACTAACGTGTTCATCTATGAATAATAGTTTTTGGTTGTACGATAATCAAAATAATGAATTAGTGCGGTTTAACCAAGATTTGAAAACGCTTGTAAAAACGGGTAATTTAAAGCAATTATTAGGTTATAACATTACACCAGCTTATATGATGGAGCACAATGGTTTGCTGTATCTAAATTGCCCAAAAGTAGGAATTTTGCAGTTTGATATTTATGGCACATATAGTAAAACGTTGCCACTATTAAACATAACCGAATTTAATATAGTTAACGGACAAGTGTTTTATTTTGAAAACCATAGCTTAAAAGAATATCAGCCGCAAACGTTTAATACTATAACAAAGCAGTTTAACGACACGCTTTTAAAAACAGTTTATTGGAATAATAATAAGTTTTTTAAAGTATATGCCGATTCAGTTATTATTAACTAATTTTTTTAAGATTATTTGTAAAAATTACTAGCATCAAAAAACAAAACAATTTATACTAACAAAATAAATGCAATTTAATTGTCAATTTACATGAAACAGTTTTTTATTTTTTTATTTTTTATTTTTTTATCTAAAATAACAACCTCCCAAACAATCATAACCCAAACGGTACGTGGGCAAGTAACTGATAAAGTTAGTTCGGTTGCTTTGCCAGGCGTTATTGTGCGATTAAAAAATGATTCGACTAATAAAAAAATTACAACTACAGATGCAAATGGTAATTTTAAATTAGAGGGTATTGTAGTTGGAAGACGCAACTTTGTAGTAAGTTTATTTGGCTACACCACGGTTCCTTTAAATGACATTGTTGTTACATCTGGTAAAGAAACAATAATAAACATTGAGCTTGAAGAATCGTTGGTGCAGATTAACGAAGTGGTTGTTAGTGCCGATGATAAAAAAGATTTGGTAACTGACATGCAAGCCGTTAATGTAAAATCATTTAGTATTGAGGAAACAGAGCGCTATCCAGGTTCGAGGCAAGACCCTGCGCGCATGGCTTCAAATTTTGCTGGCGTGCAAGGCACAAATGATAGCCGTAACGATATTGTTGTACGCGGTAATTCTCCATCAGGTTTGTTGTGGCGTTTAGAAGAAATTGATATTCCAAATCCTAATCATTTTGCTGTAGCAGGTTCGGCAGGAGGGCCAACGGCAATTATTAATAATAAATATTTGGCAAATAGCGAATTTTATACTGGCGCATTTCCTGCAAATTATGGTAATGCCTTGGGTGGCGTGTTTGATTTAAAAATGCGAAACGGTAACAATCAAAAACACGAACGCACTTTTCAGTTTGGGTTACTAGGCACAGAGCTTTCGCTGGAGGGGCCAATAAATAAAATAAAAGGCAGTAGCTATTTAATAAACTACCGATATTCAACTTTAAACATGCTATCTTTTTTAAACATAAAATTAGGCACAAGTGCTGTTCCAAAATATCAAGATGGTGCGTTTCGTTTTAATTTTCCTACACATAAAGCAGGAGTTTTTTCGGTTACTGCTATTGGTGGTGTAAGCACAATAAAAATAATATTAAGTAAAACTTTGCAACGACCTAAAGAGTTATATGGCGATTTAAACCGCGACCAATATTTTAAATCGGATATGGCAGTTGGTATTATAAACCACAGTTATTCTATCAATAGTCGCACGTTTATTAAAACATCGTTAGCGTATAGTATGCAAGGACTTGATGTGAGTCACTATTTAGTACTCAGAGATAAAACATTTAAACCAAACGATACATTGCCGCAAATTTTAGGGTATAATTTTTACGAAGGAAAAACAACACTATCGTGTTATGTTAAACATAAAGTAAATAGTAAAAACAGTTTTAAGGCAGGCTTTTTTATTAATCAATTTCAAGTTAATTTTTACGATCAAATAAAAATAAATGCAAGGGTTGATACTATTGCGCAGTACATTAACAATAAACCTTATAAAAACCGAATTAATACAAAGCAAACGTTTTATTTACTACAACCATACGTTGCTTTTGTATATAAATTTAATGAGAAATGGAGTACAAACTTAGGGCTGTATACCCAACTGTTAACTCTAAACAAACATTATACGTTTGAACCTAGGGCTAGCGTTAGATACCAACTAAAAGATAACCAAGCAATTAGTTTAGCATATGGCCTACATAGCCAAATGCAACCAACCTATTTGTATTTTGCAACGCCCGATAGTTTAATTGTTGATGGTAAAACCTACTCGAACCCAACAAAAATAGCAAGTAACAAAACATTAAATTTTAGCAAAAGTCAGCACATTGTATTAGGTTACGATTATCAAATATCAAAATTTATACGTACCAAAATAGAAGCCTATTATCAAAACTTATGGAGTGTGCCAGTTTATCAAGTTTCATCAAGTGTATCGTTACTAAACAGAGGCGCAAGCTTTAACAGATTTTTTCCTACCTACACAATGCAAAACAAAGGCACTGGCTACAATTATGGGCTAGAGGTTACACTCGAAAAACTATTTAATAAACATTATTTCTTTTTATACTCGGCAAGTTTGTTTAATAGCAAATACGTTGCAAGCAATAACAAAACATTTGATACCGATTTTAATGGCAATTATGCTATGAATTTACTGGCAGGTGTAGAGTATGAAGTTGGAAAAGCAAAACGTAACTCAATTAATGCATCAACAAAATTTACATACGGTGGCGGTAAGCGTTACTCGCCAGTAAACATAGCTGCTAGCAATGCTGTTATGGATGTAGTTGCTGATAATGAAAAGGTAAATACATTACAGTTTAATCCATACAACAGGTTAGATTTAAGAATTGCTTATAAAGTAAATTGTAAAAAAGCTGCTTACGAATTTGCTTTAGATTTTGTAAACATAATGAATACTAAAAATATTTTAGCATTAAGTTATGCGCCCGACCCCGCTAACATAAATGCCGACCCATTAATTAAAAATTACCAATTAGGGTTTTTACCTTTATTTTATATTAAAATAGATTTTTAAATTTAAACTTAAAACAATGACAACACCAATTTTATGGATAGAAATTTCGGTAGCCGATTTAAATAGAGCTACCTTGTTTTACGAAGCAGTTTTTAATTGTAAGTTAGAACCTCGAACTATTTTTGATTCGCAAATGGCTTTATTTACTAAAGAACATTTTGGTATTAAAGGTGCACTGGTGTTAAAGCCTAACCATAAAGGTAATGATAGCATAAAACCTGTTTTTTTTATTGATGTACTATCAGATACAATTGAAATAGTTAAGCAATTTGGCGGAAAAATTATATCAGAACCAACCATATTACGTCAAAAAAATAAAACTGGCGATGTAATTATAGGCACTAATTTAATTGATGGACAGGTTGGTTACTTTGCAGAAGTAACAGATAGCGAAGCCAATCATTTTTATTTATACAGCCATAGTTAATTACATTGAAAGCAATACTGTTTTTTACTTATTTTTTATTGATGGCTGGCGTAATAAAATCGCAAATTACACAAGCCATTGCTTTGCAAAATTATTTAAAAATAAAAAGTGTTTCGGGTAATGAAAAACAAGCAGGCATTTATTTAAAAAAATTAAGTGATGAGTTAGGGCTTAACACAACAGTTTTTACTGATGGCGACAGTACTTATAATTTTTACGCATCGTTAATGCCTTTAAATCGAAATAAAAAATGCGTAGTATTTCAAAACCATATTGATGTTGTACCCGCAAATAATGATAGCAGTTGGCAACACCCTCCTTTTAATGGCGTTATAAAAAATGACACTATTTATGGGCGTGGCGCAATTGATGTTAAAGGATTAGCCATTATGCAATTGTTTGCTTTACAAAAAATAAAAATTTTAGCAGATACAAATTTTAAAAATAATATTGGTGTATTATGTTTATCGGGCGAAGAAACTGGCGGACTTAATGGGGCGGCTATTATTTGTAAGGATACTATTTTAAATTTATTAAACCCATTAGTAGTTTTTGGTGAAGGAGGTGGAGGCATTAAGGGCGTTATACCTGGCAAACAAAACGAGCTGTGTTTTTTTGTTAGTAATGCCGAAAAAAAAAGCTTGTGGATAAAGCTCGAAGCTAAAGTAAAATCGCACGGGCACGGTTCGGTTCCATCATCTAAAACGGCTAATAAATTGTTGTTAAAAGCAATTCAAAAAATAGAAAATGCCGAGCAACGTATTTATATTGATAAAACAACCAAAGTAACATTTAAAAAAATTGGTAATTTAATGGGAGGTTACAAAGGCTTTATTATTAAACATATAAATTGGTGGATTTTTAAACCTTTGCGTAAAACAATTTTTAATAACAACGAATCGTTAAAAACATTGGTTACAAATTCGTATCAATTAACGCGCATTACAAATCCAAATGGTGCAATAAACCAAGTATCGCAAACCGCTACTGCTTTTTACGATTGCAGATTATTACCTAACAAAACAGAAAAACCATTGCTACTAAAATTTTTATTTAGAATAGTAGACCCACGAATAAAAATTACAATTTTAGATGAATCGCCAGAGGCATTGCCCAGTGATTTAAACGAACACTATAAAAATACTGAATTAGCTATTTTAAAAACATTTCCGCAAGCGCACGTAATACCAGTATTGTTTCCGGCAACTACAGATAACAGTTATTTTAGAAACGCTAACATTAACTCGTATGGTTTTTTACCCTTTGAGTTAACCGAAACAATGATGGAAAGTGTACACGCATCAAACGAAAAATTACCGTTAAAAGCATTAAATGATGGCATTAAGGTGTATGCAGATTTAATGATGTTGTATTTAATTCACTAAAAAAATACAAGTTAATCAACTTTAGTAATCATAAATTTAAGGCCAGGCGTTTGGTGTATTTGATAGCCACCCTTATCATCCGAGTATATTAAATATGCCTGTAACTCGGTATGCTTACTTAAAAATTCTTTCGCTTTTTCTAAACCCATTACTAAAATACCAGTTGCATTTGCATCGGCCAAAATACAATTTTTAGAAAACACAGACGCACTTAACAAATTGTTTTTAGCAGGATAGCCTGTTTTAGGATCAATATGATGCGCATACTTTATCCCATCTTCGATAATAAATTTTCGATAATTGCCCGAAGTTGCAAGCGCTAAGTTTTCTAATTTTACAAGTGCTTTAAATGAATTTACATCCTCAATGTTATCTATCGGTTTTTCTATACCTGCCATCCAATTATCGCCGTTTGGCTTAATGCCTTTGGCATAAACTTCGCCCCCAATTTCAACAATAAAACTTTCAATCCCATTAAACATTAAAAACTCGGCAACAACATCAACTGAGTATCCTTGCGCAAAGGCATTAAAATCGAGCGCAACACGAGCATCTTTTTTAATTATTTTATTTCCTTTAAGTGTAATTAAATCAAAATTCACAAATTTTAAAATACTATCTATTTTGGGACCTTCAATTTTTTGTTTTTTTTCTGGTCCCCAACCCCAAGCGTTTGATAAAGGATAAACCGTTGGGTCAAATGCACCATTGGTATTTTTATAAACTTCTTTAGCTGTATTAAAACAAACTGTAAAATACTTATCTACTTTAACGTTTTTTTGATTTAAATTAATGCGAGATATAATTGAGTTTGGATTATAGGTTGATACAGATAAATCAAATTCGGCTAATAGTTTTTCTATTTGAGGTTTAAAATCTCGACTAGCCTTGTCGTAGTAACTTATGTGATAGGTAGTTCCTTGCGCGTTACCTTCAATTTTAATTGGTTGTTGTTGTGCAAATAAAAAGTTAAGTTGTAGTAAAAATGTTATAAAAATGCAGGATTGTTTTTTCATTTTTCTAACAATAATTGCTCTATTAATTGTTCGGTTTTTTTACAATAAATAGTGTATGCTTTGCCAGTTGCAGGGCCATTAAAGCCAGTGTAAATTATTGTAACTTTGTGCGCTTTGTTTAAAATAATTGTTGTAGGAAAAGCGCTAATAGCGTTTAAAAACGGCAAGCTTTCTGTTGCTTTTTGCTTGCCTGTTAAGCCTGTAATTAAAAACTCATAATCGGCATTGTATTTTGTTTTTAACCGCATTACGTTGCTTTTTGCTTTTTCAAAATCGTTAGTTCTTTCATATGCAAGTGCAATAATTTCTAGTCCTTTTTTGTTATAGTGCTTGTAAAGTTTTGCTAAATATGCGGTTTCGTCCATGCAATTAGGGCACCAACTACCCATTATTTGAATTATTATTGGTTTGTTCTTAAACCTTTCATCATTAATACTAACGGTTTGTGAGTTAAGATTTTTAAACGAAAAATCAATTTTCTCACTTTTATTTTTTAAGTAAGTAATATTTTCTGCATCTTTTAATTTAAACGAATCGTTACGAATCGCAACCCAATCTTCGCTACCAGTAATACCATAAAATACTTTACCCGATAGGGAGTCGGCCTGTGGTTTTGTAACAGCACTATTTGCAAAAAACAAAAATGCATGTGCGCCATCAAAACATGATAAAGCCATGTTGTTATTTTGCACGCTCCCCTCTAAGTATCTGTAATCGCCAGTTTCGGTTAAAAATGTGCCTGTAACTTTACTGCCTACTTGTTTAAATAAACCAATTGCTTTGTACTCATCTTCTTTTTTTGAGTTAAATGTAACCTCGTATTTACCAGTAAAGTTTACGGTTGATGGCTTGTCGGTTTCAAATCGAGTTTTGTTATTGTAAAAGGCACTGAATAAAATTTTATTTTTATCAATCTTACTGTAATTTATCCAATAACCAGTTAACGTATCGTTTTTTAATTGTAACCTAAAGCCTGTATCAAACACTGGCATCATAAAAATAATCGAATCATTTTTAATTTGAATACCGCTTACTTTTATTCTTTCATTTGCGTTTATAATTGTAATTATTGGCTTATTCTTTATACGAGTAACTGTAAAATTAAAAGGTAAAACTAATTCATTTCGCTTTTCGCTAAGTGTTAACACGCCTCGCCAAGTGCCTTGTTTTAATTGGCAAATTAATGTTAATGGACATAAAAAAATAAATAAAAATAACCGCATTTTAAAACTAATTTAGACAACTAAATTACAATAATTACGGCACTCAAAACAAACAATTACTTACTGGCTTATATGATGCTGTTTTGTGTTTAGTATCTGTTATAAAGTTTACTATTATTGGCGATTTAGTATTAAACTAAAATAAGTTATGGCAACACATACTGCTAGTATTACAATAAAGAATATAAATACAGTTTCGGTTTTTTGATTTTTTTCAGTTATCATGATTTATTGTTTTTACGATTAAGTGTCAAAAACAAATCAACAACATTGGGGCAATCTCCAACCTTCATTACTGTTTCAATTAAATCCAGTTCATCACATCCAAAAATGGCGCACCATCGTTCTACTTCTTCGGCATCATCAATATCAATGTGTTTATTTAGTGGTTCGGTCATAAGTACGGTTGTTACACTGCATAAAATTACCGTTTAACCCTAAGGCAATCAACCGTATTTATACGGTAATTTGGGCGTCGTATTTATACGGTATGTTTATAATTTATTTAAGCGGCTTATAATAAAATAAGAGTCGTATAAATTTTTTAATATAATTTTTGTTTATTAACTTAATAAAATATTTTTAAAATAAATAAACTATGAGCTTTACAGGAAATGAAAACCATGACATTACGCTAAAAGAAGCGGCAGAATGGACCGCTAATTATCGCGAACAAAACGTAGGTGCTATTAAAGCACATTTTTTTGGTGCAGATGCAATTCAGGCAATCCTAAATCAACCAAACTGTGTTGGCATTCGTATTTATTACGCATTAGATACCGAAGGTGCTAAGCAATTAATTGTTGTTGGCGCCGATGCCAGAGAAAACGATTTGTATGAAGGCTTGTTAGCAGAAAGAAGTAAACCTTGCCCACCATTTTGTGATGGAAGTGGAAGCCCATTAAATGGTTAAAATTATTATCTTTAAAGGCAACTAAACCAGTTGCTTTTTTTTATGTTGTTTTCTTTTCAAAATTTAATTACAAATGTTTCTGCATATTTTAGCGTTGTTACATTTATTGTAGGATTAATTTTTTTTAAATCGGTTGTAAAAAATTTAAAATCAATTTTTGTACTAGTAACAATAGCTGCTTTTATTGATATTACCACAATGCTTTTGGAGTTTTCTTTTGCAGTAAATGTGTTTATATTTCATCTTTATACGGTTTTAGAGTTTTCGTTATTTTTAATTTTTTACTATACATACTTTTTGTATAAACACATTCATATTTTAGTTTTTTATGTTATTACGTTGCTGTTTTTTGTTATTTGTTTTTTAGATTACACAGTTTTTAACTCAAAGGATATCGATTTTTTATCAATTACAGTTGAGTCATCATTAATTATTGTAACAGCATTGTTTTCGTTTAATTGGATGAGTAATTATTATCAGTCGGTAAATATTATTAATGTTCCATTTTTTTGGATAAATACTGCGGTATTGCTTTACTTTTCGGGTAATTTATTAGTGTATGTTTTTTCAAAAACATTAAAACCTGATGAGTTTTATAGTTTATATTCCTACGTACACTCGCCACTTAACATAACTTATAATGTATTAATTAGCATTGCATTTTACAAAACAAAAAACAAATGAGCGCTTTAGTTTTAGTATTAATAGGTACGATGGCCATTTTATTTATGGTGTTGTTTATTGTTTTTTTTGTAATAAATCATCAAAAAAAAATGTGGCAAAACAAAACAATTTTAATTGAAAAAGAAAATCAACACCAAAAAAAATTAACCGAAGCAACTATTGTTATTGCCGAAATAGAGCGTAAACGAATTGCAGCAAATTTGCACGACGATGTAGGGTCAATATTAAATGTTATTAATTTAAATTTGAGTCGATTAGAACGTACTAAAGATGACGACCGTTTAACCAAGCAATTAATTTTAGAAAGTAAACAGTTATTAGCGAGTACTATTGAAAACATACGAGGCATTTCGCACGATTTAATGCCGCCAGTGCTACTACGATTAGGTTTTATAAAAGGATTAGAAAATTTGTGCCAACGCATAAACAACACCAAAACTATTACCATTACACTTACTATAAATACACACGAGTTAATTTTAATTAAAAGTGTTGAAATACAATTGTATCGTATTATAAATGAAGTTATAGCTAATGTTTTAAAGCACGCTAATGCTACAATGATAGAGTTAACAATAAACGAAACATTAATTTGTTACGAATGCGTTTTGCAACATAACGGCAAAGGTTTAACTAATGATATGTTGAAAAAGTTAACTGAAGATAGTAATGGGTTAGGATTAAAAAGCATACAAAGTAGGGTGCAACTTATTGATGGCAGTTTGAGTTACGATGTTATTTCAAGCACACTATCAAGCGTAACTATTTTAACACCAAAAAACAGCTAACTGTTATGACTCATAAAATTAAATTAGCAATTGTTGATGACCATGATTTATTTAGAAAAGGAATGATAGCCTTGCTAAGTTCATATAACGAATTTGAAATAACAATTGAAGCATCAAACGGAAAAGAATTAATTGAAAAACTAAGAGCTAAAAAGGCTGATGTTGTTTTGCTCGATTTGCAAATGCCCCAAATGGATGGCGTAGAAACAACTGAGTACTTGCAAATTAAATACCCCGATATAAAAATTATTGTGGTTACTATGCATAACGAAGATGGCTTTATCCAACATTTAATTCGCAAGGGAGCAAATGGTTTTTTATTAAAAAACCAAGAAATTGAAGAGGTTGTTGCGGCAATACATAGTGTTGTTAATACTAATTATTATTTTAACGATTTTGTATCTAAAGCGTTGGTTACAGCCTTAATTAGTGGCAATAATATTAAACCAACGTTTAATAACATTGTTAATTTTAGCGATAAAGAATTAGAAATTATTAAGCTAATTAGCCGCGAAAAAACAAATAAAGAGATAGCGGAGTTGTTAACGCTAAGCACTCGTACTATTGAAAATTATCGTGAAAAAATTTTAGCAAAAACAAATGCGAAAAATTCTATAGGTATTGTGATGTATGCAGTTAAACACAAATTAATTTAATGTTTTGTGGTAATAAATTATTTTTATTAAGCCGCCACACGCTGCAAAATAACTTTGCAAGGTATTGATGAGGTAATATTTAAATGATGTTGGGCTCCTAATGGAATTTGCATGTAATTACCAATGCTAAGTGTATGAATTTTGTTTTCTATTATAATTTCACATGATCCTTCAATTATTAAAAATCGTTCATATTCATTATCATGCACTTCGGATGGGGCATAACTTTTAAGCCAAGCAATAACAGTAGTTGCTTGTTCATTTGCACAAATAATTTTCCCAAACAATTCATCGCTGTTTTCTGGCAAAAACATATCGGGTCTTTTTAGCCATTTGTCAAAATCTTTAATTGTTGAATGTTCGTTTAATATTGGAGGTGTTAAAACTATTTCCCCATTTTTTAATCTCTCGGTATAATCTATTGTAGCTAATAAAAATGCTTTTGTTGCAATATTAGGTTTAGCAAAGCTTGCTAAACTTTGTAGTTGTAAAGCTGTTTCAATTTCTTCTATTTCTTTTTGTATTTCAATAAATTGTTTGGCGTAGTTTGTCACCTCAATAGATTCTTCAGTTGTGGTTAACCCTAAAACATATTGCTCTAAAATTCCCGAATTTATATATTGTTCAATACTTAACATCTTAATTTGCGGTTCGAGTTTTTTTTTCTTTTGTAATGTTCCTTAATGTTAAAATAGCTTGGCGTGTTTTTGTTTTAACTGTACCCAATGGCAAATTTAAAATTTTTGCAATTTCGATTTGCGTGTAGCCTTTATAGTACGCTAAATTTATTAAAAGTTGTTGTTCATTTGTTAATTGTGTTAAAACTGCATTAATGCCTATTGTATCGTGTTTTTTATCTTCAACAATTAAGCCAGTATTTATATATACGCTATCGGTTGTAGTTTGGATTTTGTTTTTTATTTTTTGATGCCTTGATCGCGTAAAATCTATTGCGGCATTTCGACAAATGTTTAGTAACCAAGTATACAACCTTCCTTTTGTTTCGTCGAATGAATTAAAGTTTTCCCAAATTTTTAAAAAAGAATTTTGTAATACATCTTCGGCATCTGCTTGCTCAGGAACAATTTTAATAATTACTCCAAATAATGCTTTACTATAATTGTTATACAAATAAGCAAACGCGTGTTGATTACGCATCTTGATTAGCTCAATTAGCTGCGATTGTGTATATACTGTATTATTCAACTTTTTAAATGTACTTAAAGTAATTTAAAAAATTGAATAATAATTTATTAAAAAATTAAATCCGTTTATCTGTTACAAACGTATATTTTTTTAAAAATTAAAAAAACAAACTTAAACTTCCTTTTATAAAAAAGGGTATTCCTGGGGTATAATGCAACTCGCTAACTGGTTGTGTTTCGTTTTTTAATTTGCTTTCAGTATCAAACTGCGCTTCATTCCATTGTGTATTCATAATGTTTTCAATACTAATTCCTATTGCATATTTTGGCTTTACATAATTTACTACACCATCTAATAAAGCGTAGCCTTTTGCAACTACGGTATTGTTTGTGTTGGCGGGCCTGTCTCCTACGTGTCTGTATCTTAAACCAATATTTAAACCGTTTTTAAATTTTGTTGTTAAGCCTCCTATACTTGTAATTGTAGGCGCTAACGGAATATAATTTTTGTCTACAGAATCGTATAACGAACGTGGGTTTGTGTAATTGGCATCAACGTCAGCAAATAACCAATTTGTTATTTGATACCTAACTGATAAGTCAACGCCCATTCTTCTGGTATATCCGCTTGGCTCTACTACAGCGGCATCGCCTACGTATACAAATTCTTGTTCTAAATCTAATGCCCAAACGGCGGCATTTATTAATATTTGATTAGTTGGTTTAATAAATGTGCCAAGGTCTATTCCATAAGCACGAGGTAGTGTAGTAAATTTAGCGCTATCATTTACAACAACTCTTGTATCATTAGAGTGAAAGCCAGTGCCAGTTTTTAAATAGAGTTGAAAATTAGAACTACAATTATACACCAAACTTAATTTTGGGCTAATAATATAATCAGTTTTTGTTTTTCGATTATAGGTTGTATCAAGGTTATCAATGTATTCAAAATTAAATGCATCTATTCGGGCGCCTACATTAATATTAATCTTTTTTGTAAGAGCAATGTTTTCATCTAAATAAAGCGATGCATTTGTTTGCGTTATATCACCTAAGGCTAGTTTAGATAATATAGTTTTGCGTTGCGCTGTGTGAGAAAGTTCGCTGCCATTTGTAATATCGTACCTTAACTGAAAGCCAACTTCTGTTTTTAATGATTTATTTAAAACTGAACTTTCATTTTTTATAGAACTATTATACCCAAATATATTTCGTTTTTCAAATTGTTTTATTTGATCACCGTTAATAGAGTCTTCTAAAAAAAAAGTGAAGTTAGAAAATAATTCAAAATTATAATTTACAAAGTATAATTGATTTTTTATAGTTGTTCGTTTTTCTAAAAACTTAGTTAGTTCTAAATTTATATTTGCCCTGTTAGTATTACCCCCCTCTTTATCATCAATGGCCCCAAATCTATTTATTAAGCCAGTTTTAACAGCCCTGTCTGGTATTTGCCCAGAGGACTCCCATTTACTTTGAAAAATAGATGCTAAAATTGTTACAACTTTATCTTCTTCAATTACCCCATTATATTTTCCCATAATATTTATGCGGTTAAAATTTTGTGCACTTTTAAAATACCCATTTGTATACATATATTCAGATGAGATGTAGGCGTTTTGATTTTTAGTTTCTTTGCTCAACAAATTAAATAAACCAACCATTCTATATGAATCAAATAAACCCGCCTCTGTTTTTACCATGCTTTTATTAATACTGTTTTTTGTTTTAAAGTTTGCGTAACCAGCCGTTGTAAAATCACCCTGTTGTGCATAATATGGTCCTTTGTTAAAATCTACACATTCTATTACTTCTGGCGTTAAAAAATGCAAGTCGGCATAACCTTGCCCGTGCGCATGCGAAACCATGTTTACAGGCATTCCGTCTACAGTTAATTTAATATCCGTACCATGGTCAATATCAAAACCTCGTAAATATATTTGCTCGGCTTTACCTCCGCCAGCATGTTGTGCCGTTATTAAGCCTGGTATCATTCTTAGTACATCTTGTGATGATTTTGTTGGCCTCAAATCAATATCTATTTTACTAATAAGTTGCATGTTACTTCCAATGTCTGCTTCTTGCGAAATTGTAATTTCATTTAATTTTATGTTTATCGAACTGAGTTTTATATTTACTATTGATGCTGTTTCTTCACCAATAGTTATACTAGTTATTATTGTTTTGTAACCAAAATATTTTATTTCTAAATTATATTTTCCAGGATGAACGTTATTAAAAGTATAATTACCTAAAATATTACTCGATGTAATTTGATTTGTTTCTTTAATAAAAACAGTTGCTCCTACAATAATTTGGTTGGTTGTAGAATCGGTAATACTGCCTTTTAAAATTCCTTTATGAGCATTACCTATAAACGAAACTAGGAATATAAAGTATGTGGTATATATTAATTTCATAATGATTTGTTTTTGAATTTTGTGTAAATAGTAATGTGTACAAATAAAAATTTTTAATTTTTTGCAAATTATCATTCGTAGTTATACCACATCCGAATTTGAAAAAAAGGTTTATTGTTTTTGCTAAATTTTTAATTACAACTTTATTTTATTAAACGCTCAAATAAACTGTTTAATAACAGATAAAATGCGCCTAATAATTTTAACATGAACTATAATTAAAGTATTAACTACTATAATTAGAACATAAATCTAATTTTGTAATAATAAAATTAAACTACCTGTTTTGGAGGGGGGCTTGTTGGCTTTATAAAAAAACAACAAACAGAATAGTTGTTGTTGTCGTTAACTTTAAAGTAAGATAATTTAGTAAAGTTTAAAGATAAAAAGTTGGTAATAACGTGCGCATACAAATTATCGACATTTGTACTTTTTTCAGCTTGATTTTTTTTAGATTTTTCGAGTTGTTTATTTATATCTAAATGAAGGTGATACTTGCCGTTTTCTAAATGAACTGTGGCTATGTGTTTTTGCTCAAAAAATAAATGAGAAATAGTGTTGTTAACAATAGGTATCAAAATATTTAAATTACCAAAAACATACACCGCTAACATTGTTTGTAAAAATAATTTATTATAAGTATGTTTTTTTATTAACCTCACAAAGTTTTATATATACGATATTTTTAAGTTTTCGGATTTAATTAATTAAAAAAACACGTTCAAATATCCAGTACATCGCAATTATTGAAATAATAATTGATACTGGAACTACAATGCGGTTTCGATACCATAGCTTATTAGCAAACCATTTAGCTATTAAAAACCATAGTGATAAAATAATCACAACTTGCCCAATTTCTACGCCAACATTAAATGCTACAAGCGATAACAAAAATTTATTTTGAGGCAAGCCTAAATCGTTTAATACAGATGCAAAACCTAAGCCGTGTATTAAGCCAAAAATAAATACCACAAAAATTCGTGTTGGTTTTAATGTATTTGTGATGCAGTTTTCGAGTGCTAAAAAAACTATAGAAAGTGCAATAAGTGGTTCAACAATATGAAGCGGTGGTTTAATAATACTATACATTGATAAGCCTAATGTTATTGTGTGCGCAACTGTAAATGCTAACGATTGCATTAGTATTGGCCTTAGTTTAGGCTTTAATAAAAACAAACAAATAACAAATAAAATATGATCGAGCCCTAACGGAATAATATGTTCAAATCCTAATTTTAAATAAGTAGTTGTTGCCTCGCCTGTACTTAATTTATTTAACACATCGTCTTGCGGATGAGCAAATATTAACATAGGCGTTATACAGCATATAAAAATTAAATAAGAGTTAAAATTTTTACAGTTTTTCATTAAAGGATAATCGAATTAAACGGTTCAAGTTCAAGATTTAAATTAACATCTAAAATTGGGTTTATATTTTTTGCTTTTTTTATTAAATTTACACCAACTTGCTTTTGATTAACCTTTATCTTTATTATACCAGCACGGCATAACAAAGTTGTGTTTAGGCTATTAGTTAATAAGGCTTTATCTATTAATTTATTGGCTTCGTTATAATTTTTCAATTTATAGTTTACCCAAGCTAAGGTTTCGCAAACATCAATGTTTTTTGGTCGGCGGGCGTATTCTTTTAACGCATGTGTTTTTGCCTTTTCTAATTCGTTTATTTTAATGTATGCGTACGCCAATTCTTTATCGGCGTAATGCCCGTGTCCTTTTTCGGCTTCGTTTACACTAGCCTTTGGCAATAATTGATTAATAACATCTTGAGCCGATTTTTTAGCTTTTTCGTATTCGTTGTTTAATATGTATAAATCAGTTAACTCATCATCAAACGAAAATTCTGTAATTATTAATTTTGCTTTTTCGTATTGAACTATCGCCTGCTTGTAATTATTTTTTTGTTTTGCAATGTTTCCTAAACCTGCAATTGCAAACGGATAATTAGGCCTTTCAACTAATGCTATTTTGTATTGTATTTCAGCACTATCTAATTGGCCTATATTTTCGTATAAATGTGCTAAAATCATTCGCGCCCATTCACTTTGTTCTAACCCCGGATAGCCGGCTGTTACTGCTAGTTTAACTGCTTGTATAGCTCCTTTATAATCACCATGTATTTCGCGTAAATAAGATACTCGTGAGTATGAGCGAATATCGGGTCGAATAGAAATCATTTTATCACAAACTATTATAGCCTCTTTATAGTTACCTAATTCTACAAACGCATCGCACTTTAAACCATATACAAATGCACTGTTCGGGTTTATAACCAATGCTAATTCTGCAACCGATAACCCTTCACTAAAATGATGTTGTGATAGCAATACTGTTGATTTGCAACACAAAGCATCAAAGTTATTAGGTTCGTTTGTAATTATATCGTCTAACAATGTTATTGAAGCCTCGTCGTAATAAGCGTGATTTCCTGTTATACGAGCCTCTTGTATATATGCTTGCGCTAATTGTAGTTTTGCTTTATTGTTTTCTGAATTTAATTCTAATTCTTTTATTAACCCTTGTATGGCTTGCTTTGTATTTAACCATTCGCCAGCTAATGAAGTTTCACCTATTCTTTCCTTAAACGAGGGTATTTTTGATTCGGGTTTTTTAGAAAAAATTACAATTACAAATATTACTGTAACTGTAAATCCAACTAAAATTATGTATAAATATTTTCGCATTTTATTATGTGATGTAAAATACAAAAATCGGATATAATATTTATACCCGATTTTTGATTATAATGATTATGTTTTATTTAGTTACAACTATTTTAATTGTTTGAATTGCTTTATTGTTAGTTATTAAAGATGCAAAATACACGCCTGATGTTAAGGTTTCTACATTTAAATTATAATCGTAAATACCTACAACTTGTTTTTGATTTACAAGTGTGCTTATTTTTTTACCATTAATATCGTATAAATTTACCATTACTAATCCATCTGTAGTTACACGGTATTTAATGTTTGTTTGAGAGGTTGTAGGGTTAGGAAATACTTGCATAAAACCTGTTGGCGATGCTACACCCAAAGCACCAATACTTGGTATACCAGTTGCCGTATTGTTTACAGCTATTGGTCCGCCACACTTTCCAAAACCACTCCAAGGAGCTTGCACATAAGGAAACGCTACTTTAAATGTGGTGTCATTTTTTTCGACGCCAGTAGTGTATCCTAATACATTAATTAAGTTGGCAGTTACAGGGTTTGATCCACCAGCAGTGTAATCATCATACCATAACCCAATAGCAGCTAAAGCAGCTCCTGATACGGCTTGTAATTCAATACGCGTAACATCGTCTTCTAACCTGCG
>JAYSUQ010000056.1:0-2129 GCA_043718985.1 Bacteroidota bacterium
TATGTGTGGACGATTAATAAGCCACGCATTGCACGTAAATTAGCCAAACGAGGGGTTGATGGAATTATAACTAACAAGCCAGATATTTTAAAATAAAACAGCAATTTATTTTTTTTCTAAAATATGTAAAAACTCGGTAGTACTGTTTGCTGTATGATTTCTGTTTGCTGTTTTATCGGCCTTAAACCGCTGATAGTTTGTAGTTGCTAAACTGTATTTACCATATTTTTTCATAATGGTTTTTATTTCAATTTCGCTCATTAAGCCTTCGTTATTGTAACTCAAAAAAATGTGTTTAAAATTTGCGTTTTTAATTAAATCGTCAAAACTTGCAAGCGCCATTGTTTTACTACAGTAGTTAGATTTATTGTAGCTTGGCAAACCAGTTTTACCTTTAGGGGTAAACGTATTGTGTTTAGCAATAGTATTTAGCAAGTGGTAATTTGCACCATATTGGCGGGCATTATAAGGCGGATCTAGATATAAAATATCGCCTTCAATTTTTTTAATAAGTGTATTGCTATCTTCGTTATAAACTTTATGCTTGTTATTATCGAGCGTAAAAATAGCAGGCTCTAAAACAATGTTTTTTTGTGCCGATTTTTTTATTTTTTTTAAATATGCGCCGTAAACAGATGCTGTGTTAGCAACCTTATCTGCACTTTCTAATAACGATGCCAATAAAAAATAATAAACTGGGCTGCTAATTTTTTTTGAAAGCTTCCATTGTTCAATTTCTAGCCTAATTGCATCAATTTTTTTACCGTTGAATTCGCTAAAATATAAACGGTTAGCTATGCCGTTTTGCGAATACTCATCAAAAATAAAACCATTGGTACCATTTAATAAATTTAAATTATTAATTAAACTTAAGTAGTTAATGGCTTTATTGTTTTCGATGTAATTTTTATTAAGCACAAAGCTGTAATATTCTAAATCGTTACTTATAACTTGTTTTACATCGTTTTTAAAAGTACGGCCAACAATACCAGTGCCTGCAAACAAATCGCACAAAGTTTTTTGAGATAAATTATTGCCTACTACATTAAAAACAGTAGTAGTGATAAAAGATGATAATTTATTTTTAGAGCCGATGTAGTTCATTTAATTTTTCGAACATAAATTTAATAATATTAATGATAAGGCTCTGCTTCATTTTAGGCTATTTGCGTACAATTTTCTATCTTTATAGCCTAACTATTTTACTATGACTGCAGAAATGAATTTATCAGAAAAAGCACAGCAACTAATTAATTTAGAAGAAAAACACGGTGCGCATAACTACCATCCGCTACCTGTTGTTTTACAAAAAGGGCTAGGTGTGTTTGTGTGGGATGTTGACGGTAAACGTTATTTCGATTTTTTATCGGCATACAGTGCAGTTAACCAAGGTCATTGTCATCCAAAAATAACTAATACGTTAATTGAGCAATCTCAAAAATTGGCATTAACCTCGCGTGCATTTTATAACGATGTGTTAGGCGAATACGAAAAGTTTATTACTAATTTGTTCGGTTTTGATAAAGTGCTACCAATGAATACTGGTGCCGAAGCTGTTGAAACCGCATTAAAATTAGCTCGCAAATGGGGCTACGAAAAAAAAGGAGTTGCCAAAAACGAAGCTAAAATAATTGTTTGCGAAGGTAATTTTCATGGGCGTACCATTTCAATTATATCGGCAAGTGTTGATGAAGATGCAAGAAATAATTTTGGACCATATACACCTGGCTACATTACTATACCATATAATAATACACAAGCTTTAGCACAAGCATTAAAAGATAACAACGTAGTTGCTTTTTTAGTAGAACCAATACAAGGCGAAGCTGGTGTGTTTGTGCCCGATGCAGATTATTTAAAAACGTGTGCCAATATGTGTAAAGAAGCCAATGTATTATTTGTTGCTGATGAAATACAAACTGGTATTGCACGCACGGGTAAACTGCTGGCTTGCGATTACGAAAACGTAAAACCCGATATGTTAATTTTAGGTAAAGCATTAAGTGGTGGCATGTACCCAGTATCGGCAGTGTTAGCTAATGATGAGGTGATGATGTGCATAAAACCAGGCCAACACGGCTCAACCTATGGTGGTAACCCATTGGGTTGCAAAATTGCTATAACAGCAC
>JAYSUQ010000057.1:0-2116 GCA_043718985.1 Bacteroidota bacterium
CGCATCCATTTTAATGGTATCGGCTACAAGCTTACCTGTTTTAACATCGCCAGTTGCGCGTACTTTATCTGTAATAACAACACCGCCACCAACATACAAGTTATTGCTAATGCGTGCATCGCCTATTACATCTAACGGAAACAAAGGCGTGCTGGTATTTATACCCACATAACCATTATTATAATTAATACTTGTGCCGTTTGTTTGCCATACATTAGTTGTGCTTGGTAAACTGCCCCAAGTGCCATTGCCTAATAATACTTGCGTGGCATTGCTTAGTGGTAATGGGTAAACTTTTCCATCTTGGTTTACCGATAAAATGCGAGTGGCTGTTGTTGCTTGTTTCCACGCATAGTTATAATGCTCGCCATTTTGGCCGTTTAAAATCATATAGCTGCCAAGTGTTAAGCTAGTATCAATAGTTGTTTTGCTATGTAAAACCGTTCGTCCAAAAACCTCTAACCTAAAATTTGGGTGCAGTGTGCCAACACCAACATTTATTTTAACACCACCGTTTTTATCTTGTGCATAAAGCCCTGTTTTATCGTTGGTTTTTTTCCACTCTTGCGCAAAGGTTGTTGTAGCAATAGTTAATACTGCTAGTGTTAGTTTGGTTGTTGTGGTCATATTAAGTTTATTAAAAATTTAATTTAGTTGATTTTGTAAATATAACAATTCGGACATAAATGACCGAATTAAATTTTTTATATAAATGCACATTTATGTTGTGCGAAATAAAAAACAAGATTTAATACTTAAAAAAATTGGTGTTTTGTTTTTCAAAAAACGTCAGTTAAAAAAACTATCGCGCACACAAATAGCAATACAACTAAATACAGATGAAAAACAAATTAGACGTATTGAAAGTGGCGAGGTTAATTGCACATTGTTAACTTTTTTAAAACTATGTTATGTTTTAGAAATTAGCCCAACTGTGTTATCAGAAATTAAATTAAATGAGGGCGTTTTAAACGATTAACTGCCGCAATTAAAAATTTAATAGTTTTTGGCGCTCAGTAAATACCAATTTAACTTCGTTGCTATTTGTGTTGGTTAAAAAAATTATTCTTTTTTGTACGTTTTTAAAAATCCTGTACTCGGGCACGCAAGGCACTTTTAACTCGTTAATAGCCCACTGTTTAATGTATAAAATATTGTAGTTTGTGTTTTTTAACACAAATTGATGTAAGTAATAAGGTAATTTTTTGAGCGCCTTGTCGGATAAAATTAATGTAGCATTGTGTGTGTTACCCGAGTATAATGAGTTTGATAAATATGAGTCGTATTTATTATTAAAACTAAACATCGGAAAAATTAATGTTAATGTAATAACAATATAAAAACAAGCCCCTTTAAACAAAATAGATACATCAAAAAATCGTTCTTTTTCAACATTTGCAAATAAAATTAAATTCAATAAAATCATAATTATATTCCAAGGCCATACTACAAAGTTATATGAATTGCCAAATGGGCCAATAAAAATTAAAATTAAAACGTGCATAGTTACAATTAATGGTAAGGCTATGTAACGCAATGGTTTAATTAATAAGCCAAAGCCAATAAACAATTCGATGTAAGGTACTAAATTTCCAAATTTTATAATGGTATCAAATTGGCGCTGACTTACATTGTTTTTTATGGGAGTAAGCATCCAAACAAACGTATCGTTTACAAACTGGTTATTAAATTTTTGAAGCCCACTAAACACATAAATTAATGCTACTAAAATTTGCAATGATAAAAAAACAGAAATGTAATTATTTGGCTCGTCAACTCGTTTTTTATAAAACAGTAATACAAACAATATTAACACATAGCAGTAAAACCAAGGTTGTAGCCGGCATTGATCTTCGGTACACAAATACAAACAAAACATAACTAATAAAAATTGATGTAGTTTTTTGTGCGAAAAAAAGGTTAATGAAATTAAAATTATAAGTACAACTACATTAAAATAATCAAATGGTGCTTTTAGGCCCGTAACAAAATTAAATAACGGTACTTTAGGAAACCAACGTTGCCCAGCCCATAAATTAATGCTTAATAAACAGAAAACAATAAGCCTATTAATACAACTAATTTCAGTAAATCTAATAGTTGGGTAATTCGCATG
>JAYSUQ010000058.1:0-17583 GCA_043718985.1 Bacteroidota bacterium
CGGATATGATGATTATGCCAGCTTTTGAATGATTTTCTTTTAGTTGTTTTATAACTTCTAATCCGTTTCCGTTTGGTAAAGTAATATCTACTAAAATACAGTCGTAATCATAAACGCCAATTTTTTCAGTAGCTTTTACTAAATCGTTAGCCGACTCAACAACATAACCTTCTTGATGTAAGAAGTGTTTTATTGATTTTCGTAATTCAGGCTCATCTTCAATTAACAAAATTTTCATAGATTAAATTACGATATAAATTCTAAAGAAAATCTTAACGTTAACTATTACTTAAAGTTAAATCGGTTAAATAAAATAGAGCTGTAATTAATTTACTTTTTTGGTGGTAAAGCAAATGCAATGGCTTCGTGTTCAAAATTGCCATTGTGTGAGCCATCACAAAAAGGTTTGTTTTTTGATAAACCGCAACGGCACAATCCTATAATTTCTCTTCCGCCTAAATCAAAATTAGCTCCTGTTTTATCAACTATTTCAAAATCGCCATCTATTTTTATTGAGCCGTTAGTGTTTATTGTAATTTTAGTTTTAGCCATTTTAGGTTAGTTAGGTAGTTAATTTAAACGGTATAATTTTGCCAATACTCTTTACCATAACTGCAAAATATTTCGGTATTGGCTTTAATTTTTTTAGTTGCAATAATACTTACATTATCGTTTTCATCTATAAAAATTGATGAATTATTTTTAAACGAATTACTTGTTAAGCCATTGGCATCGTTGGCATACTTTGCAAAACAGTTTGCGTGCATCGAATCCATTATTGTACCATCAAGCATTCCTATAAAATATTTATCTTTTCCTTTATTGGCTCTTAAGGCCGATTGCCTATCTGTTAAAATTTCGCCAGTAAAAATTGCAATCACTTCATCTTTATAAATATCAACGGCGGTAAATAATCCCTTGCCGCAATTTTTTAATTGCGATGTTTGCGTGTATAAATAATCAGCTTCGGTTGCCTCTATAACGTTTTCGGTATGCTTCATTTGCTAAATATAAGCAATGTATTGCAACTAATATTTATGAAAATTAAAGTAGTTTAATAATATGTTTTTTTGAAAGTTGGTTATTTCATTAATTTATTTTTAACATCGCTGTAACTCGGAAAATTGTTATGATGCCAATTCATAATTACGGTGCCATCTTTAATTAACATTAAACCTGGATTAGAACGAATCATTGTTTTTAAAACTGTTTGGTCGGCTGTTGCAAAATCGTACAACGCTTGGTACTTGTGTTTATAATCGTCAATTTGTTTACTATCGGCCGATGCTAATCCTAGTATGTTTATTTTATCTTGTTGTGCTAATTTATAAAAATCGTTTATTTTGGCATGCAACGTTTCATCGTCTTCTGTTTTAGTTAAATCGTAACAAACCAATAAAAACGAATAGCCTTTAGTGTTTAAAATACTATCGGTAATTGGCGCCCCGTCTAAATTATTAATTGCAAAATCTACAATTTTTGGAGGGTTAATTGCATCGTGCAATAATACATTATCGGTTGCAACCCATTTCCAAGTTAAGGTATCTTGCCACGGATAATTTTTCATGTTAAAGTGCAGTTGCTTTCCTGTTTTTAAATTTTCGTAAATAAAACCCGATTCATATTCGGCAGGTTTATAGCCCTCGCCTGCTTTCATGTTATCTTTAATATTCATACCAATTGCATAGGGTCTAAAATCTAATGGGGGTAAATTTTTGTAAGCGTAAATAGGAAATGCAACCGATAAAATAATTGCAAATGTTGTTAACGATACAACAATAAGCGAATTAAACAATTCGTTAATATGTTCTTTACCTGCGTATAGTAATGTAATTAAAATAAGTAAAATAATATCTTTCCAAAAACTTTCCCAAGGTTTTAATTTTAAAAAATCGCCAAAACAGCCACAGTGTGTAACCTTGTTGTAGCAAGCCGAATAAAAAGTTAAAAACGTAAAAAACACTATTTGTGCAAACAATAAACCTAAAGTTAAATCGCGTTTGTAGCCAATTAATAACATAAAGCCTAAAGCCATTTCGCTAACGCATAATAATATTGCTAATGGCAGTGCAATGTGAGCCATACTTTCAAATACAGATAAACCTGTATCGGCTTTAAATACTTCAAAATATTCGCCTAATTTATAACTAAAACCTAGTGGGTCGTTTGCTTTAATAAATCCCGAAAAAATAAATAACCCACCAACCAAAAAACGAGCAACGTGAGTTAGCATTGGTATTTTATTTATTAATTTAGATCCATTAACTAATACTACTAATAAGCTTAATACTATTGCTGCAGTTGTTTTGCTAAAACACGGCGGGCAAACATAATATAACAAACCAGCTAAACCAACCGACCATATGGCTTTAAAAATTGATGATGCGAAAAATTTTTTCATACGTTTATTTTAAATTGTTTTTTGTTGTTTTCAATGTTTTATTTTTTCAGTTAAACTAAAAAATTAATCTTTCCAATCGGCAATAAATAAATTTGTATCGCGAGTACCTCCGTTGTTTCTGTTTGATGAAAATATAAGTTTTTTGCCATCGGGCGAAAACATTGGAAATGCATTAAACATACTTTGATTTGTTATTTGTTCTAAACCAGTTCCATCTTCATTAATCATAAATAACTGAAAATCGTATCCTTTTTTACTGTGATGATTTGATGAAAATATTATTTTGTTACCACTTGGATGATAAAATGGAGCCCAATTTGCTTTACCTAAGTGTGTTATTTGTTTTATATCGCTACCATCAACATTACAGGTATAAATTTCCATAGTAGTTGGGGCTACTAAACCTTGAGCTAACAATTCTTTGTATTCATTTACCTCCTCTGGTTGCGTTGGGCGCGATGCTCTAAAAACTAACTTGTTACCATTTGGCGAAAAAAATGCACCGCCATCATAACCTAAGTCAAACGTTATTTGTTTTTGATTGTTACCATCAACATCCATTGTCCATAATTCTAAATCACCACTTCTATCGCTTGTAAAAACTATTTTATCTCCTTTTGGAGATACTGTTGCCTCGGCATCATAGCCTACAGTTGTAGTTAATTGTTTTTTTATTGTTCCATTTAAATTTGCAACAAAAACATCAAAGCTTTTATAAACGGCCCATAAATATTTCCCTTTTGTTTCGGGCACTGGTGGGCAATCATCACCACTTAAATGTGTTGATGCATAAATTATTTGCTTATTGTTTTTTAAAAAATAACTACAAGTAGTTCTGCCTTTGCCCGAGCTTATAATTTTAGGTTTGTAGGTACTATCTTTTGCTGCCTTTGCTATATTTAAATTAAATATTTGATCGCACTTTAAACCCCACTTTGCATTATTACTTTGAAAGGATGCATACTTTCCATCAAAACTAAAATAGGCTTCGGCGTTATCGCCACCATGGGTTAACATTATTAAGTTTTTTAAATGAGTTTCGGTTTGAGACCTTACTAACAAGGTAATAAATAAACAAAGAGTAGTAATAAATTTCATTTTTTATTAAATTTAATATTTACCAAAGCGCATTTGAAGCACCCCAACAAAAGCTTCTTTAAAAATTTTCGTACTCATTTTACTTACTCCCAAAACCCTATCAGTAAACATTATAGGTACTTCGGTAACTTTAAAGCCTTTGCGAATAGCACGGTATTTCATTTCTATTTGAAAAGCATACCCCATAAACCTAATGGCATCTAAATCTATTGTTTGTAATACTTTTTGTTTGTAACATTTAAAACCTGCGGTGGTATCTTTTATATTTATAAATAAAACTAAACGAACATAAACACTTGCAAAATAACTCATTAAAATGCGACCAATTGGCCAATTACTAACTTTGCCTCCTTTGCAATAACGCGAACCAACAGCCACATCAGCACCGTTTTGGCAGGCTGCCAATAATCTTATTAAATCGGCTGGGTTGTGGCTAAAATCGCAATCCATTTCAAAAATAAAATCGTAGTTATGTTTTAATGCCCATTTAAAGCCATGAATATATGCTGTGCCTAAACCAAGTTTACCTTTACGTTCTTCTAAATATAAATTCGAAAAATATTCTTTTTGTAATTCTTTTACTTTATCAGCGGTTCCGTCTGGCGAGCCATCATCAACAATTAAAATATCAAAAACCTGTGGCAATGCAAAAACAGTTCGAATCATTTTTTCGATGTTTTCAATTTCGTTATAGGTTGGTATAATTACTAATTGTTTGCTCATAAGCCAGTGCGAATATACTATTTTGTTACTTGTTTAAAAGCGTTTTTATTTCTCATTTATTTGATTAAATGTGTTAATTGATGTTAAGCAAACATTGATTTTGTCGAAAATTAGGAGCGGCTTTATTAAAATTGGTTTAGTTTTGATAAATGACAGCAACTAAATTTTTAATAATAATTTTGTTTTTAGTATTAAAATACAACCAACAAGCACAGGATACAATTACGGATATAAAAAAAGATTCGCTTACAAATCCAAATACTACAAAAGGTATTGCTAGTTTTTATCATCAAAAATTTAATGGGCGAAAAACTACATCGGGCGCAATTTTTAATAATAATGAATTAACTGGTGCGCACAAATATTTAAAATTTGGAACATTAGTTAAGGTTAGAAATTTAAAAAACGATTCGATTGTGATCGTAAAAATTACCGATAGGTTACCTCAAAACTCAAAACGCACTATTGATTTAACTATGAAGGCAGCCAAGCAATTAAATTTTATTGCATCGGGTTTAACCAAGGTTGAAATTACAATTTTAGATTCATTAAAATTATAACTTCAACATGTTTTAAAATCATCACTAAATTTAAAAAAAGTATTATTTTACTAAAAAAAAGTAAGCATAAAAAAAGCTCGAAATATAATTTTCGAGCTTTTTTGTATTTCACTATTTTATTATTTTTTAGTTACTCGTATATCAACTCTTCTGTTTTGCGCTTTACCTTCTGGTGTATCATTACTAGCAATTGGATGCTGAGGACCGTATCCTTCAGATTTTAAACGCTTAGCATCTACTCCATTTTTAATTATAGTTTTTAATGCAGTAGCGGCTCTATCTCCCGATATTTTAATGTTGCCTATTTCGCTACCTGTGTTATCGGTATAACCGCCTAATTTAAGTTTTACTGTTGGGTATGCACTTAAAATTTTAGAAATGTTTTGTAACTGCAATTCGCTTTCAGCTGTTAAAACTGATTTTCCGTTTTCAAAATATACACGATCAAGCGCTAACCAACCTTGTGTTTTATCAACTGTATCAACTTGCAATGTATTATCAGATAAAAAATTATATAATTTAGCTTCGGTACTGTTTGCGCCAACTGTTAGTATTTGACCACCTGCTAAATTAATAACTGTTTCGGCTCCTGTATTGTAAATAAAATTTCCATTAACATCTAAAGCACCTTCAGTTGTAGCAACTGGTAATGATTCTACTTGCCCAGCAACACCTTGTAATGTTGTTGTAACACCGCTCAATAAGTTAACGCGAGCAATGTATTTATCAGCATCACGTGCTTCAGAACTTTTAGGGAATTCGTTTTTTAATCTTTCATAGGTTGATAAAGCATCGGTGTAATTAGCTTTTTGCTCATAAGCAAATGCTGCTTTTTTCAAAAATATTGGTGTAGTAAATGCATTTGTTGATTTATCTGCTGCTTTTAAATAAAATTTAAGAGCGTCATCTACATTATTTAATTCCATATTAGCATCGCCAATAGCACCTAATGCAACTGGAGCTAAAACTTCATCGTTACCATCAAATTTCTCTAAACTTTCAATAGCCTCAGCAAATTTACCGCTGCGTAATAAACAAATACCTGCATAATAATTTGCTACGTTACCTGTTTTTGTACTCGAATAAGAATCTGCAATATCTTTAAAGCCTAACATTGTTTTAGGACCATCGGCAGTTTGCACATTAACTCCACCGTTTAACGCAATATTAAAACTATCTTTTTCAAAATAATTTTGCGCAAAAAATGCTTCGTTACTCGCTTCTTTTTCTTGACCAGGTAACCAGTAATATTTATACAATAAAAACAAAGCAATTATTGCTATTAAAGCACCACCACCATAAGTAATTGCTTTTTTATTTTTTTCATAAAAAATTTCTAAGCTTTCAAAACTATTATCGTTTGATGATTCTTGTACAGTTGTATCTTGTATAGTTTCTAAAAGTACTTCTTCTTTTTGTGCTATTTGTTGTGACATAGTATGGTTTATCAGTTTTTAAGATTGCGAATTTAATAAATTATATTGGTAAACAAAAAAATATAATTATTTGATTTTTAGTTGTTTATAAAATTAACTTAAATCTGTTAATTGTTCTTGTAAGGTTTTAATTTTTGATAAAGCATCACTTTCTTTTTTACGTTCGCTCTCTATAATTTCGGGTTTTGCATTTGCAACAAATTTTTGATTAGATAATTTTAGTTGAACCGATTTTAAAAAGCCAATGTTGTAATCTAATTCTTTTGTTAATCGTTCAACTTCTTCTTCTTTATTTAAATTTAATGCTAACGGAATATAAAACTCGGTTGTTTTAATTTGAAATGAAAAAGCGCCTTCCACTTTATTTTTAGTGTACCTAAAGGCTGATAAATTTGCTAATTTAATTACAATTGTATCAAAAAAAGTATGTTTAGCATCCGAATTTTCAAATACTTCTAGTTTTTCTTTTGGCGATAATTGTTTTTGAGCTCTAACGTTACGCACCATTGTAACTAATTCTTTACAATTTTCAAATTCATATAATATTTGCTTATCAATTTCATTTACTGATGGCCACTGAGCTACAATAATACAATCTGTTTCGCTACGCTCTTTTATTAAATGCCAAATTTCTTCGGTAATAAATGGCATCCACGGATGCATAATTTTTAATAATGATTCAAGAAATTTAATTGTTGCCTCAAATGTTATTTTATCAATTGGCAGTGCTTTTCCATCAACAAAATCGGGCTTAATTGCCTCTAAATACCAAGCGCAAAAATCGTCCCAAACTAACTTATAAGTAGTCATTAACGCATCGCTCATTCTGTATTTAGAATAATGGTCGTTTATAACTTCTAATTGCTCGGCTAATTTATTTTCAAACCAAGTAATAGCAGTTTTTTGAGCCGAAGTTTGTTCAACGTTTCCAACTTCAAAACCATTAATTAAACGAAAAGCATTCCATACTTTATTTGCAAAATTACGTCCTTGTTCGCAATGCGCTTCTTCAAACATTAAATCGTTACCAGCAGGTGAGCATAACAGCATGCCAACACGCACGCCATCTGCGCCGTATTTTTCGATTAAATCTAAAGGATCGGGGCTGTTACCTAAACTTTTACTCATTTTACGACCTTGTTTATCGCGAACTATGCCAGTTAAATATACATTAGTAAATGGTTTTTGATTAGTGTATTCTTTGCCTGCAATAATCATACGAGCTACCCAAAAAAATAAAATTTCGGGCGCTGTAACTAAATCATTTGTTGGGTAATAATATTTTAAATCTTCGTTTGCTTTATCCCAACCATTAGCCACAATTTTACTATCAAAAACGGTAAGCGGCCATAACCACGACGAGAACCAAGTATCAAGCACATCGTCGTCTTGCATTACTTCGTTAATGTTTAGTGATGAGTTTTTAGTTTTTAATAAAACAATTGCTTCTTCTTTAGTTTTGGCAACAACTGTATTTCCTTGCCCATCGTACCAAGCAGGTATGCGTTGGCCCCACCACAGTTGGCGACTAATGCACCAATCGTGCACGTTTTCCATCCAATGTTTATATGTGTTAATAAATTTTTCGGGTATTAATTTTACTTCACCATTTACTACGGCATCTAAGGCTGGCTTACTAATTGCATCCATTTTTAAAAACCATTGCATACTCAAACGTGGCTCTATTACAGAGTTTGTACGTTCGCTGTAACCAACTTTGTTTTTAATTTCTTCGATTTTTTCAACTAAGCCTTGCTCGGTTAAATCTAAAATAATTTGCTTACGGCAAGCAAATCTATCCATACCAATGTATGCAGTTGCTGCTTCACTAATTTTACCTTCGGGTGTTAAAACATCTATAGTTTGTAATTTATGTTTTTGCCCTAAATTAAAATCGTTTATATCGTGCGCTGGAGTTACTTTAAGTGTACCTGTTCCAAAATCCTTATCAACATAGTCATCAAAAATTATTGGCACAACTCTGTTTACAATTGGTACAATTACGTGTTTACCTTTTAAGTGTGTGTAACGATCATCCGTTGGGTTAACACAAACAGCAGTATCGCCCATAATAGTTTCGGGGCGGGTGGTAGCAATTGTAATAAATTCATTTGAGTTTTCAATTTTATATTTTATATAAACTAGTTTACTTTGCGCTTCTTTATGTATAACTTCTTCATCACTTACAGCCGTTAATCCCTGAGGATCCCAGTTTACCATTCGCACACCACGGTAAATATGGCCTTTATTATGTAAATCAATAAAGGTATCAATAACCGACTCGCTCATATCTTGCTGCATTGTAAATTTAGTACGATCCCAATCGCAGCTTGCACCTAGTTTTTTTAGTTGTTCTAAAATTATTCCGCCATATTTTTCTTTCCAACCCCAAGCGTGTTTTAAAAAATCTTCTCTGCTTAAATCGGCTTTATTTATGCCTTGATCTTTTAACAACGCCACAACTTTAGCTTCGGTCGCAATACTTGCATGGTCGGTACCTGGAACCCAGCAAGCGTTAAAGCCTAACATACGCGCTCTACGTATCATTACATCTTGTATTGTGTTATTAAGCATGTGCCCCATGTGCAACACCCCTGTAACATTTGGAGGTGGTATTACAATAGTATAAGGCACTCTATTATCAGGCATCGATTTAAAGAATTTTTTATCGAGCCAATATTGGTACCAAGTTTGCTCTGCTTTTGCAGGATTATATGTTTTATCTATTTCCATGTTTATGTTGTAAAAAATTGTTAAATTTCGCAAAAATAATCAAAGTAACGCATTACAACATTATCTTTGGTACAGTTTTAGAATAATAGTTATCAAATAAATAAAAATTAAAAAAAATATAAAAAAATGAAAAAATTAATTTACACATTAGGGTTTGTTGCAGCATTAAGTACGTTATCATTTAGTCAAGAAAAAGTTCATTCGGTAGATGATGGGCACGGACACGGAGCACCTGCTGTTGTGCCAGCTGTTACTAGTTTAGCTGATATTAAATTTGATAAAATGGTACACGATTATGGTAACATTAATCAGGGTGATAACGGAGAATGCGTATTTAAATTTAAAAATACAGGTAAAGAGCCTTTAATTATAACAATGTGCCAAGGTAGTTGTGGTTGCACGGTACCTCAATGCCCTAAAGATCCGATTTTACCTGGTAAAACTGGCGAAATAAAAGTAAAATATGACTCAAACAGAGTTGGACCAATTAGCAAATCGGTAACGGTGCAATCTAACGCTAAATCGGGTACACAAACAATACAAATTAAAGGTAACATTGCTGCTAAAGCAGTTGAAGAAGCTTTTCCAGCTAACAAACCATCTGTTGGAGCACCTTTAGAGAAAAAATAATTTTAAAACTTAAACTATAAATATTATGAAAAAAGTATTAGCATCGTTAGCATTGTTTTTAGGAATTGGATTTTCTGTAAACGCTCAAGAATCATCTGTTCCTCAAATTGACCCAAATGCTCCAGAAATGAAGTTTGAAACTGAGGTTGTAGATTATGGAACTATAAAATATGACGCAAACGGAGTGCGCGAATTTAAAGTTAAAAATATAGGTAAATCGCCGTTAACAATTACAAACGTACAAGGGCAATGTGGTTGCACCGCTACTACAATTGATGGCAAACCAGGCTGGCCACAAGAACCAATTTTACCAGGAAAAACAGGGAGTATTAAAGTTAAATATGATACGAAACGTGCAGGCTCGTTCGAAAAAAATGTAACCGTAACATCAAACGCAAAACTATCGAGCGTAGTAGTTAAAATTAAAGGTGTTATTGAAGCCGCTCCTGTAGCGCCTGCAACCGATGCAAAATAAATTTAAAGTACATAATTTAAGCCTCCCAAAGCATATTTGGGAGGCTTTTTGTTTTGGATTACTATTAGTTTCGAATTTTATGGTTGCACAACCTACTTTGCAATTTAAAAAAGTGAAACAAAATTTTGGTTTTGTAAAAAAAGGTGCTGTTGTAAAAATTGAGTTTGAATTTACAAATACAGGTAACCAACCATTATTAATAACCGATGCAAAAGCAGAATGTAGCTGCACAACAATTAAATTTAATAGCGAACCCATTTTACCAAACCAATTAAATAAAATAACAATTATGTTTGATACAAAAACTGTTTACGATAGGCAAGATAGAATAATTGAAATTATATCGAATTCAAAAACAGGAAAGCAGAAGTTACGATTTAAAGGCGTAGTATTAAATTAATATGAGTTTACAAAATGAAAAAACAATTGATGTTTCAGAAATTGAAAACCATTTATATGCCGTAAAAGAATTATTTGATTTTATTGGTACTCATAAAATAATAGTTTTTGATGCGCCAATGGGAGCTGGAAAAACAACATTTATAAAATCGATTTGCAATTACTTAGATGTTAATAGCGCACTAAGTAGCCCAACATACTCCATTGTAAATGAATACGATACACTTAATAACGAAAAAATATTTCATTTTGATTTGTATCGCTTAAACTCTATAAATGAACTTTATGATATTGGATTTGAAGAATATTTAGATTCGAATAACTATATATTTATTGAATGGCCAGAATTAGCCATACCATTTTTAGATACTTATGTGAGCATCAACATAAATACAATTAACAATAAACGCTATCTTTACGTTAAAATTATTAAACCCAAATAATGAAATTTTTAAATCTCATTTTAATCTTACTGTTAACTGTTAATTTATTTTCGCAAACAGAAACAAAAAACGATTCGATTAGTTTACCTATGACAAACTCCGTTAAAAAAAATAAAGGAAGTTTTTATTTTTTGTGGGGATATACCCGAGCAAAATTTAGCAAAAGTACCATTCATTTTAAAAACCCAACTGGGTATTATTATCCAGAAACGGGTCGTTATCATGACTATGATTTTACTATTTACGATGCAAAAGCGCACGACAGGCCCGATTTTAATCAAATTAAAGATGTAATAAATATTACAATACCTCAATTTATTACCCGTGTAGGATATTATTTTAATAATAAAGCCGATATAGGTTTAGAAATAAATTACGATCATACTAAATATGTTGTAACCGATTATCAAAAAGTACGCGTAAAAGGCACATTTAATGGTAATTATGTTGATAAGGATACACTACTTGATCCAAATAGTTTTTTACATTTTGAACATACCGATGGCGCTAATTTTTGGATGTTAAATTTTATAAAGCGTTGGAAAGTAATAAACCAATCAAAAAAAATTAATTTAGGATTAATAGTAAAACCAGGCGTTGGTGTTGTTTTTCCACGAACGGATGTTACCATGCTTGGTACCCGATTAAATAATAATTGGCACGTTGCAGGATGGATTATTGGTGCCGAAACAGGTTTACGCTTAGAGTTTTTAAAATATGGTGTAGTAGAATTAACTGGCAAGGGCTCGTATGCTGATTACAGAAAAGTTTATGTTTTAGGAAGAGATGGCAGTAAGGCGCATCATCATTTTTTTACAGCTCAACTGAGTTTAACTGTTGGTGCTAGTTTTTAGTTAGCATGTTTTTAATTTTAACAAAAAATTAACTTCAACTTAAAATAAATTATAGAGTTTAAACCTTTATCAATTTGTTTTTAAAACTACCATTAGTAGTTGTTACTATTACAAAATAAACGCCGTTTGCAATTGCTTTATTTATTGTTATAGTATAGTTTAAATTTGATTTAAATAAATCGTAATTAATCGCATTACCCAACATATCTGTTATTGTAATGTTTGTAATTGCTTCTTTAGATTGTATAGTAATTTCGCTAATAAATGGATTTGGAAAAAGTTTGAACTCACCAACATATGCACTATTTAATTGTTTAACACCTAAAGTAGTTCCGTTAATTAAATTATGTGCGGCACAAATATTAGGAATACCCCAGCCATAGTTATTATTTGGTGAAATAGAAAGCGATGCAGTTGCCTTTAACGCTTGCAATAATTGCATATTTGTTTTTGTTGGGTTTGCCTGCCATAAACAAGCAACTGCGCCTGCCATTATTGGCGTTGCAAACGATGTGCCGTTTGAGCCAGTAAAACCACCATTTGGCACACACACAAATGAACCTTCGCCACGGGTACTCAAATCGGGTTTAATTCGTCCATCACTAGTTGGCCCAATCGAACTAAAAGCCGAGTGAACTCCTACTCCATTTACCGAACCTACTGTGCAAATACTATCTGCATCGGCGGGTACCGAAATATAATTCCAAGCATTACCACCATCGTTACCTGCAGCCGAACATATAAACATGCCTTTACGAGATGCCATTGTTGATGCAATTGATGCGTTGGAGGTTTGACCATTTAAATCGGCATAAATATGGCTTGTAAACGGACTATCAAAACTAGTATATCCTAACGAAGTTGTTATTATATCAGCACCAACACTATCTGCATATTCGGCAGCAACAATCCAATTACTTTCTTCAATTGGCTTTTCGGATGCTACATCTTCTGTTCGGCACAAATAAACACTTGCCTTTGGCCCAGTTCCTATTAAATTACCTGGCGAGTTACCTACTATTGTTGATAACACTTCGGCTCCATGATGAAAATCTTCATAAACGGATGTGTTTCCAGCAACATAATCGCGTGTACCTAAAATACGCCCTTCGTTTCTTAACGAATCAAACACAGCATTGTTATTTGCATTATCAAAACCTGCATCTAAAACCGCAATTACAATTCCCTGTCCTCTAAAACCAGCATCGTGCATACAATCTACACCAATTTGATTTACTTGTGTAAACGCTCCTCCATAATTATAAGCTGTTGTTGCTTGTGTTTTTTGAAATTGATTATTATTGTTTTTAGTAGTAGATAAAGCATTATTGTAATTTGAATAATACTTACCAACAGGATTACTATTTACTACACATGTTAAATTATTTATGGCAGTTAATTGCAATGTGTTTGTTATAATTACAACAGCCGCATTAAACCATTTACTAGTTTGAAAAACTTGAGCACCAGTTGCAGATACTTGATTTACATAAGATTGATTAACTGGCAAATCGGTAACGTTAAACGTAATACCTTGGTTAGCGCGACGAGCAATAGAACGTGCCGATAAAAATGCACTTGGATTAGAGATTGAATAAATAGAATTATTTTTATTAATAAACTTAACCCAATACTTAGTTGGAGTTTGAGCAGTACTAGTTATATTTAAAAATAAGGCTAGTAACAAGCCTATGAATTTATTCGAAGCCATGAGATACATATGTTTGTTTATAAATTATACCGTATTTAATGCGTTTTTCAATAGGTAATGCGTTAATAATTTCTGCGTGCAAATCTTTTATTTCTCTATAAATTAAGCCAACTCCTTTTGCATATTTTTCTATATAATATTCACGATGAATTATGTTTTTTAATTTATCATCTTTTTGTTCAATAGTTAATACATTATCAAAAGCAGTACTATTAATAGTTTCTGCATTATCAGTATTTAAAATTTTATAATCCCAAGGTGTTAACGTATTATAGGCATTACCATTCCAAGTTTTATCAATTGTTATAGGGAATATTAATTTAGAAAACCGAATATCCTCTTCAACAACCTCGTAGGTAGTTTGTGTTTTTATACAAGTCCAAACATCTTTTAAAGTCCAAGCTATGTTATCATAACTAACCAACGAATCAAATTTTTTAAAGTATCGTATTAATTTTATGGCAGGTCGACCTTGAGCATCAATTATATTTTCCTCAAGTTTTTCTTTAATACGGTATTTATAACTACCTCCAACAAATTCATCAAACACAACCGAATCAATATCATAAATAACATACTTACCAATTGCTGTAGGGGCATAATCATAACCAACATCGGGCGGTAACTCAACTTTATTTTTTTTACAAGATGCGATTGTAACTAAAACAAATAATATAAGTATGTATTTAAAAAAAATCAAATTTAATACGAGGTTACTTTTTAATTAAAAAAATAATTTGACAGTTAAAAATAGTAATAAATTATGGTTAAATCAATTACAAAATATACTTAAATTAGCAAAAAAAACTATGGCAGATTTTACAAAACATAAATTTGGCACAAAAGCAATACACGCTGGTGCCGAACCCGACCCAACAACTGGAGCAATTATGACTCCCATTTTTCAAACATCAACTTATGTGCAACAATCGCCGGGTACTAACAAAGGTTATGGCTATGCTCGAGGTAAAAACCCTACACGTACTGCATTACAAACAAACATTGCCGCTTTAGAAAACGGGAAACATGCCTTATGTTTTAGTAGTGGTATGGGTGCTACTGATGCCGTAATGAAAATGTTAAAACCAGGTGATGAAGTTATTACTGGCGACGATTTATATGGTGGCTCTTACCGAATGTTTACACAAATATTTGCAAACTATGGGATTAAATTTCATTTTATAAATTTAACCGATGCCGCAAATGTTAAGCAATATATTAATACAAACACAAAATTAATTTGGGTAGAAACGCCAACAAATCCAACCATGCAAATTATTGATATTGTGGCTGTAGCCGAAATATCTAAAGCAAATAATTTAACATTGGTAGTGGATAATACCTTTGCATCGCCTTATTTACAAAACCCTTTGGCGTTGGGTGCTGATATTGTTATGCACTCGGCAACAAAATATTTAGGTGGCCATAGCGATGTTGTAATGGGTGCTTTAATTACAAATAGTGATGCGTTATATGATAAATTATATTTTATTTTAAATAGTTGTGGCGCCAATCCTGGTCCTATGGATTGTTTTTTAGTTATGCGAGGCATTAAAACGTTGCATTTACGCATGGAACGCCATTGTTTTAATGGCCGTAAAGTTGCCGAATATTTAAAAACACATCCAAAAATCGAAAAAATTTATTGGCCAGGTTTTACCGATCATCCAAACCACGAAATTGCTAAAAAACAAATGCGCGATTTTGGCGGAATGATTTCAATTGTTTTAAAGGGAGCTAGTTTAGAAGATACATTTAAAATTGCATCGTCGTTTAAAGTATTTTCGTTAGCCGAAAGTTTAGGTGGGGTTGAATCATTAATAAATCATCCAGCTACTATGACGCACGCATCTATACCAAAGCCTGAACGTGATAAGGCTGGTGTGGTTGAAAATTTATTACGCCTAAGTGTTGGCGTTGAAGATTTTGAAGATTTAATTGAAGATTTAAAACAAGCCTTGGCTTAATAGTTTTTTTTGATTTTTTAAAACTAAAAAAGGATATTGATTAAATCAATATCCTTTTTTTATAGGGTTTAAAATCTAAATTTATGCAGTTACTACCTCTTCCATATATGCCTCAATTGGAGCGCAACTACACACTAAATTTCTATCGCCATAAGCGCTATCAACTTTTGCAACGCTTGGCCAAAATTTATTGGCAACAACCCAATTTAATGGATAAGCAGCTTTTTGGCGAGAATATGGTTTTTTCCAATCATCGGCCACTACTAATTTACAAGTATGTGGGGCATTTTTAATTACGTTATTTGCCTTATCAAATTTGCCATCAATTATTTCTTGTATTTCTTTACGAATAGAAATCATTGCTTCACAAAAACGATCAAGTTCAGCTTTATTTTCGCTTTCGGTTGGTTCAATCATTAATGTGTCGTGTACCGGAAAAGATACTGTTGGAGCATGAAAACCATAATCCATTAATCGTTTTGCTATATCTCCCACCTCTACTCCCGATGCTAATTTAAAATCGCTACAATCCAAAATCATTTCGTGAGCACAACGTCCGTTTTTACCAGTGTATAATATTTTATAATTATCTTCTAATAATGCTTTCATATAGTTGGCATTTAAAATGGCTACTTCTGTAGCTTGCTTTAAGCCATCAAAACCTAACATTTTAATATAACCATAACTAATTAACAAAATTAATGCACTACCATAAGGCGCAGCCGATACTGCAGTAATTCCTTTATCGCCACTTGTGTTTATAATTGTATGTGATGGTAAAAAAGGCACTAGTTTTTCAACCACACCAATTGGTCCCATTCCTGGCCCGCCACCACCGTGCGGTATCGCAAATGTTTTATGTAAGTTTAAATGGCAAACATCTGCACCAATATTACCAGGCGATGTTAAACCAACCTGTGCATTCATGTTAGCACCATCCATATAAACTAAGCCACCATTATCGTGAATTAGTTTAGTAATATCTGTAATAGATTCTTCGTATACACCGTGAGTAGAAGGGTAAGTTACCATTAAACAGGATAAATTATCTTTATGTAATTCTGCTTTTTCTTTTAAATCGGCAAAATCAATATTTCCCTTTTCATCACATTTAGAGATAACAATTTTCATACCTGCCATAGCCGCAGATGCTGGATTAGTACCATGAGCTGATGAAGGAATTAATGCTACGTTGCGGTGCGCGTTGCCATTTGCTATGTGATAAGCTCTAATAACCATTAAGCCAGCATACTCGCCCTGAGCACCAGAATTTGGTTGAAAACTCATTCGAGCAAAGCCAGTTATTTCTGATAAATCTTTATTTAATTGTTCAATCAACTCAGCATAACCTTGCGCTTGGTTAACTGGCACAAATGGATGAATGCTTGCAAACTCGGGCCAAGTAATTGGTAATAATTCTGAAGCGGCATTTAATTTCATAGTACACGAACCTAATGAAATCATCGAGTGTACTAATGATAAATCTTTATTTTCTAACCGCTTAATGTAACGCATCATTTCACTTTCGCTGTGATAAGTATTAAATACTGGATGTGTCAAGTAAGGTGATTTTCTTTCAGCGTGAGTTCCTTTAATTAAATTCTGAACATCACAACCTTTATCTTTAAATGATTTACCGTTTGCTTCTGCAAAAATTGATAAAATATCATTCACGTCATTTTCTTCAACAGTTTGATCTAAAGAGATAGCAACGTGTTTATCATCTACATAACGGAAATTAATTTCTTTAGCTTCTGCTAATGCTTGCACTTTTTTAGAATCGGCAGTTACAACGATGGTATCAAAAAACAATTTTGTTTTTACTTCGTATCCTAATTTTTTTAATTCAGACGCAACAAAAGCAGTAGCATTGTGAACGCCTTCTGCAATAGCTTTAATGCCTTGTTGCCCGTGATATACAGCATACATACTTGCCATAATTGCTAACAGTGCTTGTGCGGTGCAAATATTTGAGGTTGCTTTATCGCGTTTAATGTGTTGCTCACGAGTTTGCAAAGCCATACGTAGTGCTGGATTTCCTTCTGCATCTACCGAAACACCAATTATACGACCTGGTATTAAACGTTTGTAGTTTTCTTTACAAGTAAAAAATGCTGCATGTGGGCCACCATATCCTAATGGCACACCAAAAC
>JAYSUQ010000059.1:0-17511 GCA_043718985.1 Bacteroidota bacterium
GAACATATACCTTAAATATGAATCCTGCGGGAGGATGTTTACAAGGAGGAGTTACAAAGTATGTTATTTTAAATGTTACGCCTAATCCAACGGTAACAACTGCATCGGCACCAGCTACCTGCACAAATGCAACTGGTTCGGGTACTGTTAATGTAACTGGAGGCACTTATCCTTTTTATTACACGTGGTCACCATCGGCATCTACTTCATCTTTAGGTGTTGGTTTAACGCCAGGCATTGATTATACAGTAACTGTAGTAGATACTTTTGGCTGCAGAAGTACTAATAATATTGTTTCGATACCAAGTTTTACAGATGCGCCTACTTACACGGTTTCGCCATTAACAGGATATTTAACATGTTTAACTACAACCATCTCAATTTCTGCATTAACGGGCACAAATTCGGTTGCAGATTGGGCACACATATCAAATACAATTATACCTACACCAACTACTTTTGTTGCCGATACTGCTGGCACATATTATTGCATTTTAACCAATACATTAAGTACTTGTACAGCTACTGTACCTGTAACTATTTTATCTAATACTATTGCACCAACTGCAACGCCTTTAATGTTATGTAGCGGTTCAACTGTAAATTTAAACGCATCTGCTGGAGCAGGAATTGCATTGGGTTGGTTGGCGCCTACATCGCCAGCAAGCCCGGTTAGTAACCCAGGCACATCAACAGCAGTTGGGGTATACACATTAACTGCTACAAATTTATCTACTGGTTGTAAATCAACTTATACTATCGAATCGGCTGTGCCAACCGTTAGTTTATTAACAGGTGGTTCAACAGCATTAACTTGTTTAAATACGAGTGTAAATTTTACTGCTGTTTCGTCAGATAATACTGCGAGTATAACAATTAATAGTGTTGCTGTAAATACATTAAACGTTATTGCGCCAGGTGCAGTAACTGCTATTGCAACTAATAGTATAGGTTGTTCGAGTCAAAAAAGCATTAATGTAACTCAAAATATTTTTGTAAGTGCTGCTATTACTCCCGTTTCGGCAGTTTTAACGTGTAATACAAAAACAATTAATTTAGTTGCTTTACCAGCTACAAATAATTACACGTGGACGTCGACAATAAACACCCTAAGTTTAACAGGTAACACAATACCTATTACACAGGTTGATACGGTTACATTATTTGTTTTAAATGCAGCAAATGGTTGTACAACAACTGTAGGTCCAAAAATAATTTCACAAAACACATTAACGCCAACCGCAACCTATTCTGTATTATGTAATAATTTTCCGGCTACATTATCTGCTTCGGTTTCTAATCCCACAACGGCAATTTGGGTTGCACCAACATCGCCAACCACCACCATTGCAAATAATGGTACATCAACTGCATCAGGTATTTTTACAGTTAATCTTACTAATACTACTACAGGGTGTGTTAATTCGTATACAGTTTCATCACTTATACCAACAATTACTGTAAGTAGTATTCCTATTTCAACGGTAATAACGTGTAATACTAAAACAATACAAGTTGCCGCAACAACAAGCCCAACTACTAATATTACTTGGACGGATGGCTTAACAACAGTATCTAACAACCCGTATAACATTACCGCGTCTGGTAATTATACTGCGGTAGCTGCTATTCCAAACGGATGTGTTACTACTACAGTCATGTCTATTTCAACCAATACAAATGTTGGTGTATCCATATCTTCACCCACAACAATTATTTCGTGTGCTACTGGCACATTAGCCCTTACAGCTAATGCTACAACTGCGGGCAACTATAGTTATAATTGGACACCAAGCTTACAAACAAATACTAATACCATTAATATTGTTAGTAACGCTGCAACATACAGTGTTTTAGCATTAAATTCAGTTAATGGTTGCACGGCTATAGCCCAACAAATGGTAACACATCAAACCATTAACGCTTCGTTTAATGTTGATTCGCTAATTGGCTTAATGCCCTTAGCTGTTAATTTTACAAACACAAGTGTAAACATAGCGGGTACTACCTATGCGTGGAATTTTGGAAACGGCGGCACTAGTATCGATTCTATAACAAATACAGTTTACACAACTCAAGGCAACTATAACGTAACGTTAACTGCAACAAACGGTGTTTGTAAAGACACGGCAATAAAAACAATTGAAGTTATTTTGGTTTCATTTTTTAAAGTGCCAAATGTGTTTACACCTAACGGAGATGGAGTAAATGATGTGTTTACTTTTGGCGCAACTAATATGGGCGATATTAACTTTGTTGTTTTTGACCGTTGGGGAAAAAAAATGTTTGAAACCACACAAGCTGGTAATGTAATTTGGGACGGAAAAAATAAAGGTGGACATCCAATAACAGAGGGTACATATTTTTATATTATTAATGCAACAGGTCTTGATAATCAATCATACAAAACACAGGGTAATATTAATATTTTTAGATAACTTGAATTTTAATTGTAAAAATGCAAAAAGCCTTGTTTAATTATTTAAACGGGGCTTTTTGCTGTTTAAATAACTTGTTAATTAGCAAGTTTTTAAATAGTTTTATGTTAACATTAAAATTTATAAAACATATTTAGTTGCCTTGTTTATATTGCTAAGTAGTTTAGCAAAAGCAACCCATATTGTTGGTGGCGAAATATATTACGATTACTTAGGCGGTAATAACTATAAAATTTCGATGAAGGTTTACAGGGATGCCATTAATGGTGTGCCACCATTTGATAACCCTGCAATTATTACAATTTTTGATGTAAATGGTAATATTGTAACTACACTATCTGTAGCCTTATTAACCAACATTACAGTTCCGCCATCTAACAATAGCCCTTGCGCGCCAGCAGTTAATGGTAGTGTGGGTGTAGAGGAGGCATTTTATGAAACAACGGTAAATTTGCCGCCATTGTTTGGAGGTTATTTTTTAGCCTACCAGCGTTGTTGCCGCAATAGTACTATTTTAAATTTAGTTAACCCAGGCGCAGTTGGCACAACTTATTGGGAACACATACCAGGGCCCGAGGTGGCAGTTATTAATAGTAGCCCACGTTTTAGTAACCGTCCACCAATTTATATTTGCAACAACATACCCATTGCTTTTGATCATGTTGCAACTGACCCCGATGGTGATGTGTTAGTTTATAGTTTATGTAATCCTTTTAATGGGTTAGATGGGTGTTGCCCTTTTGTAGATGGAACTCAATATAGTCCAAATACTAACAGCCCACAGTGTTTTAATCCACCAACTATTTGCCCGGCATTTAACTCTGCACCACCTTATCAAAGCGTTCCTTTTTTATCACCATACACATCAAGCTATCCAATGGCATCTAACCCGGCTATTAATATAAATGCAAATACAGGTTTTTTAAACGGCAACCCAACCACTTTGGGGCAATGGGTTGTTGGTGTTTGTGTAAGCGAGTATCGCAATGGTGTGTTAATTGGCACGCACCATCGCGATTTTCAGTTTAATGTTATTAATTGTCCGTTTATTGCTAACCCATCTATTTTACAGCAAACATCAAGTTTTAATAACCCTCAAATTGGGCAATCAAGTACAGGTTTTTGTAATGGCTACACGGTAAATTTTAGTAATCAAAGTACTGGTGGGATTTTTAATACCTTTTGGGATTTTGGCGATCCTACAACTTTATCCGATACCTCAATTTCTTACAACCCAAGCTATACTTTTCCTGCAACAGGTAATTATACAGTAACACTTATAATAAATAAAAACTTGCCTTGTACTTTTTCTACAACAAGTGTTTTTCATGCGGCGCCATTGCTATCGCCCAATTTTATATATCCTACCAGCCAATGTTTTAATAACAATAGTTTTAATTTTCAGGGTTCGGGTAATTATCAAAGTCAGGCAACATTTAGTTGGAATTTTGGCGCACAAGCAACTCCATCTATAGCACTTACGCCAACCGTTAATAATGTTCACTTTAACGCACCAGGCACTTATTCGGTTGGGTTTACAGTATCAGAAAACCAATGTACTGCCACAAAAACAAACACATTGCAAGTATTTGCAAACCCAGTTGCAAGTATTGGCAATTACATAACAAGTGGTTGTAACCCGCTAACAGTAAGTTTTGCAAACACAAGTACAAGCGGCACACCTATGACGTATTTATGGAGTTTTAGTGATGGCTCAACATCAACATCAATAAGTCCAACACAAACATTTACTCAGCCAGGCGTGTATAGCGTTTCGTTAACGGTATCAACCAGTCAACAATGTATTGATACCAAATCAGTAACTGGCGTTAGTACCATTACAGTATCTAATGTGCCAACAGCCTTATTTAATTTTACAAGTGCAACAGGCGCCTGCTTATTAAATAATAGTTTAAATTTTAATAACACCAGTACTACACTAGGCGCTGCAACTTATAGCTGGGCATTTGGTGCAACTGCAACACCAAGTGTTTCATCTGCATTTAATGTAAACAATGTACAGTATGCTACACAAGGCATAAAAACAATTACACTAAATGTAAACGAGGGCGGCTGTGTAAACGCAACAACTCAAACGGTTACTTTATACGATAATCCAAAAGCATTAATTGGGCCATTTAATGGAAAAGGATGTTCGCCCTATTCAATTACATTTGCTAACGCCAGCAACATTAGCGCTAGTATGACGTATACTTGGAATTTTAGTGATGGCTCAACATCAAACGATTTAAACCCAACAATCACGTTTAGTAACGAAGGTGTTTATACAGCATCGCTAAGTGTGTCAACAGCCTCAGGTTGCGTTGGCGCTAGTAACATAACTGCCGTAAATAGTATTACAATTATACAAACACCTGTAGCAGTATTTAGTAACTCATCGCTTACTGGTTATTGTTTTAACAACAATAGGTTTACGTTTTATAACAACAGTGTTTTTACTGGTACAGTTTCGCATCAATGGCTGTTTGGTAGTAATGCACTACCTCAAACATCAAGTGCTTTAAGTGTAAGTAGTGTTGTGTATAACCAACCAGGGTTTTATAACGTAACGTTAATTGAAAATAAAAATGGATGTGCCGATACCGCCACAAGTAATATTGAAATTTACCCAAACCCTGAAGCGCATATAAAACCAATAACGGCAATTGGCTGCGACCCTTTAACGGTAAACTATACAAGCCAAAGTATAGCGGGTACGCCATTAACTTATTTATGGATGTTTAGCGATGGTACAACATCAACGTTAGCTAACCCAACACATGTGTTTTCGCCACAAGGTGTTTACTCGGCATCGTTGCAAGTTACTACAAACGCAAAGTGTGTAGGCACAAGTAAAGATGCAGCCATTAACTCGGCAACCGTTGTAATTGCACCAACTGCTGGGTTTAATTTATTAACAGATAATCAAACATTTGTAAACTTAACAAACACCGCATCTTTTGATGTAACAGCGTGGTATTACGATTTTGGCGATGGTAATTTTACAACAACAATAAACCCATCGCACGTTTTTTCATCGGTTAATTATTTTACTATTATACAAACAGTAACAAATACGTATGGCTGTAGCGATACGGCACAACAAACAATTTTATTTATACCCGACTTTGGTTTTTGGATACCAAACGCATTTACACCTAATAAAAAAGATGGAATTAATGATGTGTTTAAGCCAGTAATTTATGGCGTTGAACAATATGAGTTTTTAATATTTAACCGCTGGGGCCAGCAAATTTTTAGCACTAACGATATTAATGAAGGTTGGGATGGTACGTTTAAAAAAGAATTAAGCCCATTAGACGTTTATGTTTGGAAGTGCAGTTTTACAAATAAAATATCGGGTAAAGAAGAAAATCATGTAGGGCACGTTACGTTAGTAAGATAACAAAACAATTAAATTATTTTTACACACGCTTTTATTCAGATTTGTATATTCGTGTAAAATTTAACTATTAGCATGTTTACAATAGATACCCACACTCACATTATACCAAAACACATCCCCGATTTTACAAAAAAATTTGGCTACGGTAATTTCATTCAACTTAATCATCACACACAAGGCAAAGCTTGGATGATGCAAGGCAACACACGCTTTAGAGAAATTAATGAAAACTGTTGGGACGCACAAGTAAGAATTAAAGAAATGGCAGAACATAAAGCTGACAAGCAAGTAATTTGCACTATACCAGTTATGTTTAGTTACGATGCAAAACCAATCGATTGCCTTGAAATTTCTCAATTTTTAAACGATGATATTGCCGCTACAGTTAACCAATACCCCGATAAATTTATAGGTTTAGCAACTGTGCCAATGCAAAACACAAGCTTAGCGGTGCAAGAATTGGAACGCTGCATGGCACTAGGCTTTAAGGGCGTGCAAATTGGCAGCAACATTAATAACATTAATTTAGGTGATATTCAGTTTGATGAATTTTGGACAGCTTGCGAAAAAACAAATGCAGCTATTTTAGTTCATCCGTGGCAAATGATGGGGCAAGAGCATATGACAAAATATTGGCTACCATGGCTAGTTGGCATGCCTGCCGAAATTAGTCGCGCCATTTGCAGTATGATTTTTGGTGGTGTGTTCGAAAAATTTCCAAACTTAAAAGTATGTTTTGCACATGGAGGGGGCTCGTTTTTACCTACCATTAGCCGTATTGAGCACGGTTGGGATTGCCGCCCCGATTTAGTAGCAATTGATAATGAATTTAATCCGAAAAAATATTTAGGGAAATTTTGGGTAGATTCGCACGTTTGCGACCATAAAATGCTACAATATATAATTGATTTGGTTGGTGCAGATAAAGTTGTGCAAGGCAGCGATTATCCTTTTCCGCTTGGCGAAGCAATACCAGGCGATTTGGTTAGAACAGCACCATTAAGTAACGAAACCAAAAATATAATAATGGAAACTGCCGCTAAAACTTGGCTATCAATATAACTAACATTTAATTTTTTTAAACTCGCATGCACTTTACCAATCATCAACTAAAACAACTTACCGCAATACAAGGTAAAACATTAAAAAAAGTAATTATTTATTTTTGGGTTAATCGCTTTAACCCCGATGCACAAGTAGATTTAATAGATAATATAAAACTATTATTTAATGATGATACGCATTTAGTTATTACTTGTAACGCTGATAGCACAGGCATTGATGTGATTGATGATTTTAATTTTGAAGAAGAAAAAGAAAATTTAAAAACCGAGTTTGGCGATAAAATAAAAATGATACCTATTGATGCCTCTACTACAAAAATGTGGACAGATGTGATAGGCCAAACCATTGAAGCAATTGAGTTTAGTAGAGAAGATGAACAGTTTTTGAACGACGCACTTATATTAAACTTTGGAACCGAAAAACGAAGCATTGGCATATCGCCAGCCGATGGCTTAATTATTGATTATTGGGAAGATTAAGTTTTGTGTATAAAAAAGCCCTTAATGCAATTGCATTAAGGGCTTTTTTTAGTTGTATTTTTTGTTACTGTTTTGGAATACCAGTAAAAGTTGCCGTTATGCTTGTAATAGTACCCGAACCCGATACAGGCATGCTAAACGTACCCGAAATTGTTGTTGATGAAGTAGCTGTTATGTTTATTGATTGATTTGTTGAAATACTATATGTATCAGCATTTGGCCCACTATAAAAGCCAAACTGAGCATTTGTTGTAACAGGCTTTACACCTACACTTGTGTTATTTGAAGTAGTACCCCAATTAACTTCAAAATAACTATATGGTACCGATTTTGAAGCACGCAAGCCAGTACCCCAGGTGCCAGTTGTCCAATATACAGTATCTGTTGTTATAACAGCACCGCCGTTTTGTTGCCACATAAATGTACCAGCTACAGCAGCTGGTGTGCCAGTTGTTGTTGTTGTGGTAGTAGTAGTTTTAGCAACTTCTTCAGGTGTAGTAGTATCCTTTTTTTTGCAACTAAAAATTATACCTGTTGCTAATAATAAAATTGCCGATGTTGTGATGATTTGTTTTTTCATGATTTTTGTTGTTATGTTTAGATTAATTAATAATTACTTTTTGAGTACTTGTTTTGTTGCTTGATGTTAGGGTTACAAAATAAATTCCTTTGGTTAAATCGCTTACATTTAATTGTGTGTTATTATCAGTAATAGTTTTTGATAAATGTATTTTACCTAAAACATCAGTAATTGTAATAGTTTTAACATCTTTATTAAACATTAAACACTCAACATTAATAACTGAATTTGTTGGGTTTGGATAAATTGAAAACGCATTAGAATTTGAACTTTTTTCGTTAACCCCGGCAGTAGTAGTATACATATATAATTCATCGCCCGTTGTTGGGTTGTTATAAATCATAAACAATCCAAAAGAAGCTGCAAACATACTGTAATTATTGCCTAATCCTCCAGCCCAGCCACCATCGTTGTTTAATGGCGAGTGTACTATTGTTCCTGCACTTGTGCCATCGCTACTATACATTTGAGATAAGTAACCAGGAAAAGTAGTATTGGTAAAAGCAAAAAACCACACTTTATTATCATACACCTGAAATATTTTTTTATCCTCATACACGTTAGGCTGCATAGCATTAAGCGAGCCTGCAGCAATATCCTTAACAAGTACAATTGTATTTGTAGTATTATCTAATTTATATAATTCGGTGCCAAGTGCCGAGGTATTGCTTCTTAAAAACAACGTATTATTTGCAACCGTCATTTGGCAAGATGCAACATTAGTCATATTGCCAGGCAGTGGTGTTACTGAGTTTGTTCCTAAAGTTGTCCCGTCTGATTTATACAAAACATCTGCATTATTATGTGTAAAATAAAGAAAGTTATTGTAAATAGCAAATTCGTTAATTGTATAAAATGTTGTGTTGTATATTAATTGAGTTCCTATTATTGTGCCGTCTGTTTTCCATAAACCGTTTCCTGAACCCGAGTTGCCAAAAAAGTACATAGCTCCATTAAACGAAATAAATTGTGACGCACCTCCAGTGCCATTTGCTATTAGCGTATGTGTGCCAACCGCTGTTCCATCACTCACCCAAGCACCACCTGTTGCTATAAAAAATAGTTTACCGTTTTTTATATTTGTTCCAAGCGCTGTTGTAATATTAATATTAGAGTTTGAAGGCTGCCCGCCAGATGAACCAGGAGTAACATCGGCTACAAATACTGTTCCTAACGCTGTGCCATCGGTTACCCAAAGCTCATTGCCAGTTGTTCCATCGTTTGCTTTAAAAAATGCTTTTGTCGAATCTGCACTTAAAAAGTTACTCGAATATGTTTGGGAATCAAAATCACTTGTAGAGGCATTTATGTTTTTAAGCATCATTGTTCCTGCAGGTGTTCCATCACTCACCCAGGGCTCTTTGCCATTTATGCCATCGGTTGCAAAAAAGTATATTTTGTTTCCGCCAACTATTATGTGGCCTTCTACATTTACATTACTAGGCGATATTGCATTTGTGCCAGCCGATGTGCCGTCAGAAACAAATAATGTTTGTTTAGTTGTGGCTTGGTCTATGTACACATAATATAATTTACCACCCATTTCTCTAAACGAGCAATTAACATTTAGCTGAGCATTATCGGGCGATGTGTTTACATTTTTCACTAATTGAAAAGTTTGAGCATTGATTGCTAAACTAAATAGTGTTGAGGCGATTATTAGTAAAAGTTTTTTCATAGTCATGTATTTAATTAATAATTACTTTTTGAGTGCTTATTTTGTAGTTTGAATTTAATGTTACAAAATAAATTCCTTTTGCAAAATCGCTTACATTTAATTGTGTGTTATTATCGGTAATTAATTTTGATAAATGTGTTTTACCTAAAATATCAGTAATTGTAATAGTTTTAACATCTTTATTAAACATTAAACACTCAACATTAATAACTGAATTTGTTGGGTTAGGGTAGATAGTAAATGGAATTGTTTTATTAATTAACTCATTAATACCAACCTGAGAAGAAATACTGTATTTTGCTATAAAATTATCTTTTAATCCGTTAGCTGTAATTGTTTGAGTTAATGCCGAAAAATCAAAATCAACCGTATTGCTAAAGTTACCACTTAGGTATAAGTTATTTTTAGATAACACAAAACCATCGCCAATTGTGTGGCCACTAGTTGTACTACCAATATGATTTATCGAAACTAAATTACCCCCACTATTAAGAGTTGAAATATAAGTGTTAAAACTTGAGGGTGTTGAGGTTATAGTACCCGTGCCAGTTGTTGTTGTATAGCTAACCGTACTATTAAAGCGACCTTGAGTATACACATTACCAGCATTATCAACAGCTAAGCCACCAGTGCTAACAGCATTATTGCTTTTAAAGTTTTCTTTAGCCCAAATAATAGTTCCGTTTGCATCCATTTTACTAATAAATGGTATTAGTAAATAGGAATGGTATAAATACAATGTTCCTGGTCCACTATCAAAATCCATTTGGCCTTGTATAACACCTGTTGTGTAAATGTTTCCAGAGCCATCAATTGCCATGCCAGTAGGGCTTGAGTTTTGATATGTTTCAAAAAACTTTACCCACAACAACGCACCGCTTTGATCCATTTTTAAAGTAAACGGGTTGCTTATGTGCCCATTTTGTTGCGCTGCAGCGGTATAAGAACTTACACTTGCGCTTGGGTCAAAATCTATATCATCTGTAAAATAACCAGTAAGTACAATGTTACCTTGGGCATCATTCATTATTAATTTTCCTCCAGCAGTACCAAAACCACCAGTGCTAACGGTTGTTTTGCCAATTACTTTATTCCATACAAATAAACCTAAGTTATCTAATTTTGTAATAAATAATGAGTAACCATCAAAGCTAGTTTGGGTGTTAGTAACTAAAGGGTTTGGGTCAAAATCTTGCGAATTAGAAAATGTACCTGTAATAAACACATTATTATTTGCATCAACACACACACTATTTGGGTAGCCGCCAATTTGCTTGGCAAATACAAAGCCACCATTAGTATTTAATTTTAATAAAAAATAGAAGTAAGGTGATTGCGAAAAATTTTGAATGCCTAGATTAAATACACCCGCACCTGGGTTAAAATCTACTAATGATGAAAATTGCCCAACAATATAAATGTTGCCTTGCGCATCTACCTTTATGCTAGCAGGGTCAACGGTATAACCTCCAGCTATTGTATCTGTCCAAAGTAATAATCCGTTAGCATCATATTTTGCTAAACTCATCGCATCGCCAGTGCCTATGCTACCTGTGGTGTAAACATTGCCAGTACTATCAACGGTTACTAAATTTAAATCGTCGTTTTGCGAACCACCATATTTATTGGCCCATAATAAATTTTGACTTTGGACACTAATTTGTAGTGAAACAAAAAATAATAGTAGAAGTTTTTTCATAATAATAGTGGTTTTATTTATAAGCCAAAATTACACAATCAACACTAAACCACAATACCCATAAATACGTATTTATGTATCCATATATGTATGGATTGTTTTTGCTTACACCTTAAATTTGTATGGCATATTTTATTAACCCAACTAAAGTTTGGCAGTTTGTTTTTTGCATAATATTTATGCGGTGCGTATCAACTGTTTGTTTACTTATACTAAGTTTATCTGCAATTTCTTTACTTGTAAATTCTTGCACAATTAATTGCAATACTTCGGTTTCGCGTTGCGTTAAATTTGGCTTAGTGGTTTGTAATTTGTTTTTATTAAACTGGTTCATTATAATTGGTAAAATATCTTGACTAAAATAAGTGCCATTGCCCACAATACGCTCTATTCCTTTTAAAAACTCATCTTGTCCAGTGTTTTTTAGCATATAGCCATCAGCCTCTGCAGCAATGGCATCTTTAACTATTGATATGCTATTGTGCATAGATAATATAAGTACTTTAATTTGCGGGCATTGTGTTTTAATTATTTTACACAACTCAACACCACCCATTAATGGCATGGTTATATCGGTAATAACTAATTGATATTTTGTAGGATTAGCCATTATTAAATCAATTGCATGTTGCCCGTTTAATGCCTCGTTGGCAATAGTGTAATTTTCATTTGCAAGCAGCATGCTTTTTAAACCATCAATTACCAATTGATGATCATCGACTATTAAAATGCTTGTTTGGGAGATGGTATCCGTCATATTGGTAAGTGTATGTTATAGCTAGTGCCTTTATTGTGCTGTGTGGTTAATGTAATAATACCATTTAATTGGCTAATACGCGCTTTTATATTTTGTAAGCCAATGCCATCAAATTGTTTAGTGGTTTCAAAGCCAATGCCATCATCATTTAAATATAAATGCAACTCGGTTGGCGTGCAATCCATATTTATATTGATGTTTTTTGCTTGTGCATATTTTAAAGCATTGTTTGTAGTTTCTTGTACAATTCGATAAATATAAAGTTCGGTTTGTTTATTTAGCACGCAGTTTTTAAAGGTATTGGTAATAGTTAAATTTATTGTAGTTGTTGTTAATGTATAACTAATTTGCTCAACCATTTCATTAATTGCAATTACTAAACCCTTACTTAAATCGTTTGGCATTAGGTTATGTGATGCAGTACGTACATCTTGTATTGCTTCATCTAACAATAAACTTGCAGCTGTTGTATCGTTATTTTTTATTGAAAGTTGCATTTTTACTACCGATAGTTTTTGCCCAACACTATCGTGCAAATCTCTTGCAATGCGTGTTCTTTCAATCTGCTCAGTTTCAAACGCTGTTTGGTTAACAAGTTGTTGTTGCTTAATTAATTGCTTAGCTAATTGTGTTTTTTGGTGCAGTTTATAAATAATAATACTTGCAATTAACGACAATAACGAAACAATGATAATTAAATTACGTTGTTTGTTAGCCTTATCAATTGCAATTATTTTTAAATTATTTTGTGCTTTTAACAATAAATTTTCTCGTTCTTTTTTTTCGCTTTGGTATTTTAAGTTTATATCAAATAGTTGTTTGTTGTTTTCAATATTTGTAAAACTATCTTTTGCAAGTGTAAATTGTTTATGGTAGTAATATGCGTCAGTAAAATTATTTGCTTTTACGGCCGCATCTGATAGGCTTTCATAAACATTGTAGGTTATTTCGGGTGCATTTATTTGCCTCGAAATTTTTAAGCTATTAAAACAATATGTTTTTGCTTTATCGTAATCGCCCAGTTGTCCATACAAATTTCCAATATTATTAAGCGTGGCAGCTTGCGCCCATTTATCGTTTAGTTGTTCCGATATGTTTAAGGATAATAAATTAAACTCAACACACTTAGTAAAGTTGTTTTTAAGTTTATACGCAATTGCCAAGTTGTTGTATGCCATTGCAACACCATCTAACACATTATATTGTTTATAAATAGTAAGCGCCAAAAGGTAACGTTCAATGGCTAAATCATAGTTGTTTTGTTGTTCGTAAACGGTGCCAATGTTATTGCTACAATCGGCAAACAATAAACTATCATTAAAACTAATTGCGGCTTTTATTGCATTGTTGTAGTACATTAAACTTTCATCAAATCGTTTCCAGCTTAAAAATATTGCGCCAATATTTTTGTTAATATGTGCTATGTATTTTACATCGTTTGTTTTATTTGCTAAACCTAATGCTGTAAAATAATTTTGTAATGCTTTTGTATTATTGCCTTTATCGGCCTGTATGTTACCTAAGTTATTGTAACTTTTTAAAATTAGGTTGTCGTATTTAAACTTAGTAGCTAATAAAATAGTTTTATTTAAATAAAATGTGGCTGTATCAAAATTACTTTGCTTATAATTCAAAATACCAATTTGCAAAGTTAATTCGCAGGTTTGTTTTGTGTTAACCGATTTTCCTAATACTGTTTTTAAACTATCAATAGTGTTATTTGATTGTGAAAAAATATTTATAGTAATTAATAAAAACAAACACAATTTCATACTTAACATGGTTTAATAAAAACCAAGTTAGTGTTAATGTTTTAAAAATAAAAGTGTGATTTTTGGTAAATATAAATTCAAAACTAATTGTTTAAAAACACGCGTATGGCTTGTGTTTTGGAGGTAACGTGTAGTTTTTTATAAATTTTTGCAATGTGGTTGCGCACAGTGTGTGGGCTCACGTTCATAGCAGTAGCAATTTCTTTATATTCAAGCCCATCAACTAAAAAGGTAAGTACTTCTTTTTCTCTATCGCTTAATTGCAGTTCGTTTGATGGTAGGCTATCAGTTGCATTAACAGTATCTATTTTCGATTTCATTAATAAATTTAATGCGCGGCGCGCAATGCTAGGGCTCATTGGTGCACCTTCATCGTTTAGTAAATTAATAATTGCTTCTTTTATTTTTTCGATGGGTTCGTCTTTTAGTAAATATCCATCTGCCCCCGATTTGATGGCATTAAATATTTTATCATCTTCATCAAAAATAGTAAGCATTAAGTATTTAGAGTTTGGGTAGCGCTCCTTGCCTTGTATAACAGCTTCAATGCCATTCATTACAGGCATATCAATATCCATTAAAACCACATCTGGGGTTATGGTTTTACGAGCCTCCATCATTTTTTCTAAAAAATCTTTTCCATTTTCGGCAGTAAACAAAACGGTATAGTTTTCAAAAGCATCAAAACGTAATTGTAGTGCAGTTCGTAAACTTTTTTTATCGTCAACAATGGCAATGTATGTCATATCCTTTTTTTTATTCACAAAATTGAGTTTTATAATTATTAAAAAATATAGTGCATTTATACTACTAACGTGTACGTTGTTCCGTTATCTATTTCAGTTTTCAAATTAAGTTTAATGTTAACGTCGTTAGCCCGCGCGTGCATATTTGTTAGGCCGTAACTATTGTTGTTGTTGTGTGCGATGTTATCAAACCCAACTCCATTATCGCTTATATTAATTGTAGTAGCATTGTTAACTGTTGTAATGCTTACGACTAACTGAGAAGCCTTGGCGTGCTTAAATGCATTGGTTAAAACCTCTTGGCAAATGCGGTATAAATTTAAGCCAATGCTTGAGTTTAGTGTTGCATTACCCTGCAGTTGCTCGTTAAATATAATTTTTGTGGGGGTGTTTTTAAATAACATACGTGTGTATACTTTTAGTTTATCGGCAAAATCGGTTACTGTAATTTCGGCATCGTTTATTGCCCAAATGGTTTCGCGCAGGTTACTTACTACATTTTTAACGGCACCATTTATTTCGTGTGTTAACTCGGTTCGTTTTTTACTATCCTCATCATTTATACCATCTAAGCTATATAAAATGTACGATAATTGACCGCCAACATTATCGTGTAAATCGCGCGATATACGTTCTTTTTCTTTTTGTATTGCTTGTGAAATTTGTAATTCTTTATTTTTCTTTTTTAAATTAACAACACTTAATCGCCAAAAAAATAAAACGATAATTAATAACACACCAATTAATAAACCAATAATAGTGGTGTTGCGCGAGTTAATTTTAATTTGATTTAAACTAAGTTCTTGTTTTAGTAATTTGTTTTCAGTTATTTTTTTTTCGGTTTCGTATTGCACTTTATAGTCAGCTATTTTATTTGCTGATTCTGTTTTAAAAACAGAATCGTGCAACGTAACAAACTGGTCATATAATTGATTTATTTTTGGGTTTACGGTTGTAGCAAGTTGCTGTGCAAGTACCCGTGTTACATAAATTTTTTCTTCTACCATGCCATCGTTTGCAAAAACTAAATCGTAGGCTTGTTGTGCATATTTTTTTGCTAATGGTAAATTACCTGTTTTAGTGTAATAATTAGTAAACCTTAATAGTACAAAATATTTAATGCCATAATTTTTTGATAAGCCTGCATTTTGTTCAGCTAAATCAAAATTCGATTTAGCTAAATCAGTATTCATCGCCCCATTTTTATTTAAAAAAATTCCGCCAATTAGCGAGTATACTCTTGCTTTATCAACATAAAGTTTTGTGTTTTTTAATACTGAAACTGTTTTGTAAAAATATACTAAGGCAGTATCTACATTACCTAACGTTAAATATGCCGCACCAATATTGCTATGTGTAACACCGCTAAGCGAATCAACACCACACGAATCGCAATAATACTTGCTAATTAAATAATAACTTAATGCAATTTTAGTATTACCTAAACAAAAATTGCAATTTCCAATTTGTAAATTAGAACTTACAATACCTTTACAATTTTTATTTTTTTCGGCAAGTTTTAAGGCTTCCGTATTATTAATTATTGCATCGGCATAATTGCCAACATTAAACTGCTTTTTTGCCAGCTTTTGGTAATCAATCATTGTTTTTTGCCCAAAACAATTTAATGTTCCTAAATAAAAAAGTAACAACAAATAACTACTTATAATTTTAATACCGCACATGCATCAAATATAAAATTAATTAACTGTTTAATTTTATACCCACCAGTGGGTATTTTTCGCTATTTAATTATTGCGTAAAATTGCTAAATCCTTTGTTAATCATTGTTTCGTAACCCAAAAAAACATGTAGTACAAATGCACTATTGCTACCCATTAACCGCCGCGTTATATTTGATAAATTAATAACACAAACACTTAAAATAAAAATCATGAAAAAAACAATTATTACCACAACCGTATTTGCATTATTAGCAACAGGCCTAATTTTTAGCTGCAAAAAAAAGATACCACAACGCCCGATGAAACCACTACAACAACAAGTGGCACTACAACAAGTACAACAAGCGGTACAGTAACTACCACTGGTGGCACAACGGGCGGCACAACAACAGCAACAACAAACACTGGTAGTTGGAGCGATGGCACAAACACCTTTAGCATAGTTCCTTTGTATGGTGCTATATCTATAGTTGCTTCGGGCGGCAGTTCTACCGAAAAAGCATTTAGTGCAAACCCTAGTGCGTTGGTTACAAACCCTTACAAAAATTTTAATATTTCGGTAAGTAGTGCTACACCTGCAACAGGTATTTATACAGTAGTGCCTCAGTTATCGGCTGGCACATTAACAACTAACCAAGCAATTGTTAGTGTTATTGATAACTACGCCACGGCAAGCCCTGCTACTATTGCACGTTATTTTAACACGGTAAGTACCCAAACTATAAGCGTTACTAATAATGCAGGCGTTATAACATTTAGTTTTACTAATTTACCATTGTTTAAAGACGCATCAACAACCAATACCATAGTGCCTAATAGCATTACATTAACAGGCTCGTTCACAAAATAATAACCATTATAACTATCAGGTTTTAACGCCTGATAGTTATAATTAAAAAAACCAATATGAAAAAACTATTACTATCAATTAGTTGCTTATGCGTTGCAACAATTATAAATGCGCAAACATCTCAATGGAATTATGTTGGTGTTGATGATTTTAATCAAGCCTCATCGGGCAAAGCAACTACCTTTAGTTGGAGCGATTTTGCAGTAAGCCCAAGTAACGTGCCTTATGCTGCATTTATTAACTCTGTAAGTCATGTGTTATAGCTAAATCAATATAAAAAGTCATATTTTAGAATTAAAAAAAAGTTCACTAGGCGTGCATCTTTCTTTTTTTCTTATTGCTTTTGCTTGAGCCCA
>JAYSUQ010000060.1:0-17128 GCA_043718985.1 Bacteroidota bacterium
CTGCACCCCAAGCTAAATATTTTTTTGTAACCTCGGCACTAAACTCCGAATTTAATCGTGTTTTGTTAACTAATTTAACAGCATACTCTAACACATTATCGGCAACTGGTATTTTACGTATTAAGTTTTGAAAATAAATAATTTCATCGGCAGTTAATATTTTATGTAAATCAATTTGTTTATCGGATGTGGTACTTTTTACAACCTCTAATTCCTCTGCAAAGCTCGGATAATCTAACCACACATTAAACATAAAACGGTCAAGTTGCGCTTCGGGTAAAGGGTATGTTCCTTCTTGCTCAATAGGGTTTTGAGTTGCTAATACAAAAAACGGGTTGCCTAATTCGTATTTTTTACCTGCTGTAGTAACGCAACGTTCTTGCATTGCCTCTAACAAAGCAGCTTGTGTTTTTGGTGGCGTACGGTTAATTTCATCGGCCAATACAATGTTTGCAAACAAGGGACCTTTAATAAATTTAAAATTACGGTGCTCGTCTAATATTTCTGATCCAACAATATCGCTCGGCATTAAATCGGGTGTAAACTGTATGCGGTTAAACGATAAACCTAATGTTTGCGCAATGGTATTAACCAATAATGTTTTTGCTAAACCTGGCACACCAACTAACAAACAATGCCCTTTACAAAAAACAGAGATTAATACATTTTTAATTGTATCGTTTTGCCCAATAATTACCTTACCAATTTCGGCATTTAATGCATTATATTTTACAACAAACGCATCTAAGGCTTCTACATCGTTTTTATACATAATTAATATTTGAGTTTTTATTGTAAGTTTATAATTCTTTTTATTAAATGCAACTAGGGGTTAATTACCCAATTGTACTCAAGTTTACAGCTATTAAATTCGTTATCAATTTTTATATAAGTCGATTTCGATTTTTTAGTAATCCAGTCGGTCATAGCTGTTTTTTGTTTATTAAATGTTGCCATCGTTAATAGCTTGGTATAATCATCTTTTAAATTGGCTTTATGGGGTTCTGTTCGCGATTTTAATTGAATAATTCGCCAACCTTGTTTACCATCGCTAGTGGCGTGTTGCATTACTGGACTAACTTCTCCTATTTGCATTTTATCTAAAATAAAAACCATATTTTGATCGGTTTGCCCTAACTCTTCAACAGTCCATTTAGATGTATTTGTTTGTGGATTTAATATAATACCTCCGTTTTGCTTGGTGTCTTTATCATCACTAAATTGCAAAGCGGCATCATTAAATTTTAATGTACCATTTGCTATTAATTTTTGTAAGCTATCTAATTTAGTGCGCGCTTTTATTACATCTAATTGCGATGTTTTTGGTGCCATTAAAATATGACGTAAATCAACCGACTCGCCCTTACGAGCTACTACTTGCAAAAAATGATAGCCATAAGTTGTTTCAAAAATTTCAGATACTTCGCCATTTTTTGTTTTAAATGCTGCTGCTTCAAACTCGGGTACCATTTGGCCACGCATAACCGATTCGTATCGCCCACCATTTTTTGCCGAACCTGGATCTTCGCTATACAAAGCGGCAAGCACACTCATACTTTCGCCATTTAACACACGTTGGCGGTATTTTTCGAGTTGTGTTTTTACTTCAAGTTTTTCATCGAGCGATATTGGCGGCTTACAAACTAACTGACCAATTTCGACCTCCGAACTTATAAGTGGCATACTATCTTGTGGTTGTGAGTTATAAAATGTTCTTACTTCGTTTGGGGTTAACTTGCTATCGCCTGTAATTTTTTGTTGCATTTTTTGAGCAAGCAATTGGTTTTTAACATCGTCGCGCAATTCATCTTTAAATACCGAAATTCGTTTTCCGTAATATTGTTCAAATTTTTCTTCGCTCCCAAGCATGCCTACATAATATTGAATACGACGCGTTAGTTCTCCATCAATTTCATTATCACTTACCACAATACTATCTCTATCGGCCTGCGCCAACAATAGTTTTTGAAACAATAAATCTTCAAACACTTTACATTTAGTATTAGTTGGTGTGTTTTCTTTTTGTTGCAGCAAAGTTGTTTCTACCTCCGATAACAATAAAGGGTTTTTACCTACAACGGCAATTACTTTATCTAAAATTTGAGGTTGCGCAACGCTTAAAGTTGCAATAAAAAATAATACGATCGAAAATTTAAATTTCATTATAATAGGTTAATTAATAAGGTTAAGTTCTTTATTTGCAATGGCTTTATCAAAAAAATCTTTTTTAATAGCTGTTATTAATGTTTGTTTACGCTGATTGATTAGCATGTTTCGAATGTTATTTTTTTCGAAATTGAGTGGCGAAGCCGTATTTTTAGATTTAACATCAATAATTTTTAAGAAATAAAAATTACGTTCATCTGTAAATTCAAATGTTTTGCCTGCCTGTATGGTATATTCTGGCACATCTTTTAATTGGTACATTTCATTTTTTAAATCATCAAATAACAACCACGTATTATCATTCATGTAATAATTATTAGCGTATTGTATGCACATTTCTTTTAGTTGTAATAAATCTTTTTGTGAAGTTGCATAGCACAATTTTTTAAGCTTTTCAAAATTAGGTATTACCGATGGGGTTTTAATATACAACACTTTAACGATGTTATTTTTTAACATAAAATTATCGGCATTAGCATTGTAATACTCTTCTATTTGTTGTTGTGTAATTACAGTGTCTAATTTTTCGAAAATTAGTTTTGTTTCAAATTTATAGGCAATTAATTCTTTTTTATAGTTTTCAATTTCTTTGTCAATGTTTATTTCATCATCGTTTAAATAATTTAAAGCTTGCTGATAAAACACTTGATTACTTGCCCAGTTATTTATTAGTTTATTTAAATAGGCTATGCTATCATTTTTCGAAATATTTTTTGGCATTAAACTTAATACATCATTTTTACTTAATTCGCTATTATTTATTTTAGCAACAACATCGGTATTCATTGTTGCAGTTGTTGTGCCCGTTTTGTTACAAGCAACTACACTAAAAAATAATACAGTAATTAATATTTGTTTAATTAAATTCAAATGAGTGTTAAAAAAAACAAAAGGCTGTAAAAAATACTTACAGCCTTTTGTTAACTTAATGTGAAATTTATTTAATTGTATTTAAAACGTCTTCTTTAACGGCTACAGTATATTTATTTTTTAAATATGCTAACCATTCTTTTTCTAAATTGTTTTGGTAATCGGCAGTTATTAAACCTTTTGCTTCGTTAATAGATTTAGGGGTTTTTGCCATAATTTTATTAATTACCATTACTGTAATTTTGTTATCAGATGCATCTTTTATGTTTTCAACCAAAATACCATTTTTCCAAATTGCATCAACCGTTTTATTTTCTCCTTTTAAATAGGTAATACTTTCGGCAGCAACATTTAATTGAGATGTTTTATTTACAGTTTCTACAATTTCTTTTTCCGATTTGTTTTTCTTTAACATTGCTCGCACTAATTTTGCGTTTTTTTCATCGGCGCATTTATAGGTTGTAACATCAGCACGCTCTTCCCACAAATAATTAGTTTTGTTTTTTTCGTAAAAACCTTTTAATCCTGTTGTATCTTTTACTGCTTTACTCCAAACTTTTTGATCGGTTAAATCAAACAATAAAATTCCATCGCGGTATTCTTTTAATAAGTTACGAAACTCGGGGTATTTGCTTTCTAATTTAGTGTCTTCATAGGTTATAACTGTTTCGTCAACAAACTCTTTATATGTTTGTTGTATAAACATATTGTTATCTATTTTTGGACGAGCTGTTTGATGCGTTTCAATGTATTTAGCAAATTCATTTTGAGTTACTTTTTTATCACCTAAAACAAATAACTCTTTATTGCCAAGTTTGTTAGCTTTAACAGCTTCCCATTTACCTTGATATAAATTAGTATCTAACACTTTTATAAACTCGTTACGTGCTATTAAGTTTTCTTTAAAATTATTTTCCTTTTTAACTTTAGCAATTAATGATGTTCGGCCGGCTTGTGTACGGCTATCTTTTCCAATTTTTTGTTTTAACTCACCTTTCATTTCATCAAATGGTGCTAACCCTTTTTTATCCAAACGCTTAACAATATGCCAACCGTAAGTTGTTGCAAATGGATCGCTATAATCATTATTGTTTTTTAAATCGAATGCTGCTTTTTCAAATTCAATAGGCATACGGCTACTACCAAACCATTGTAACTGTCCACCCTTTTCGGCACTTGGTTTATCATCAGAAAACTGACGAGCTAAATCTTCAAATTTTTCGCCTGCTTTTAATTTAGTAAAAATTTCATCTACTTTAGTTTTCAAGTTGGCTTTATCTTTTTCGCCCATATCTTTTGCGAATTTAACCATAATGTGTGCGGTTAATATTTCGCCTTGGCTTGCGCGCTTATCAATAACTTTAACAATATGATAACCAAAACGAGTACGAACTGGCATGCTAATATCGCCTACTTTAGTGTTAAAAGCAGCGTTTTCAAAAGGATAAACCATTTGCATAGATGTAAAATAACCTAAATCTCCACCATTATCAAGTGCCGAAGGGTCTTCTGAAGTTTTTTTAGCAACCGAAGTAAATTTATCTGCCCCTACATTATAACTTGTTAAATTTTTAACGGCATCTAATTTTGTTTTATATGCTACGCTATCGGCGTGCGATGTATATTTTGTTAATGCTAACGAGCTTTTCTTTAAAACAGATTCGTACTCGCTAATTTTTGCGGTAGTAGGGTTTTTAACCATAATAGCATCGCGCAAAATTATTAAGCGGGTGTATGCCTCTATTGTATCTTTAGGCAAGGCATCTTCTTCAACTCTAATTAAAATGTGTGCAGCCTTTACTTCAAATTTCATACGGTCGTATGCTTCTTGTATCAACGCATCATTCACATTTTTATCGGTTAAATAAGGGGCTGCCAATTGTTTGCGGTAACCACCTAATTCAGTTTTAAATGCGGTGTTAGTATCTAAGCCTACTTCTTCTGCTTCAAAAACTTTCATTTTAAAAGTCGAAAACAAATCAACATATTCTTTTACCGATTTTTGTTCTTTAGTAATTTCTTTTCCGCTATTTTTTTTATAAACGTTTTCAAATTCACTTTTGTAAACTGGCTTGCTGTTAATAGTCATTATTACAGGCTCTTGCGCAATTACATTAAATGCTATTGTTGATAATGTTAAAAATCCTATTGTTGTTTTTTTCATTTTTATTTTTTTAAGGCTAACAAATTTATGATTAGTTTTTAGGTTTAGGCTAACAAATTTTATTTTTTGTTTGTATAATTTATATGGTGTATTTATTTTAATAACTCTTCTAATTTAGCATCTAACTCGGCTCCACGTAAATTTTTTGCAATAATTTTACCTTCTTTATCTAGTAATAAATTTTGTGGTATGCTAGTAATACCAAATAGCTTACCAGCCTCGTTACCCCATCCTTTTAAATCGCTAACTTGTGCCCAGGTTAAGCCATCTTTTTCTACGGCTTGTAGCCATTTTTCTTTATTTTGATCAAATGAAACACCAAAAACAGTAAAGCCTTTATCTTTGTATTGATTAAAAGCTCGAACAACATTTGGATTTTCGCCACGGCACGGACCGCACCAACTTGCCCAAAAATCAACTAACACATATTTTCCTTTAAAATCGGTTAGGTTTATTAATTTCCCATTAGGATCGGCTTGCGCAAAATTTGTAGCAGGGTAACCAATTGTTGAACCTCGCATTTGGTTTAGTTTTTCTTGCCCTAGTTTACCGTATTTTGTTGTTAACAAACTTTTATCCATTAAGTTAACAACACTTTCTAGCTCTTCGGGGGTTACATTTGGGGCGTTTTGATAATTATAATAAATAGCATAACCACTTACTGCCGATTTTGAATGGGCTTTAATAAAATCTTTAACTGCGGTTTTCATACTAAGTTCTAAGGCTTGGTACTCGGCATATTTTGCGTTCATTGTATTGCCATCATTTGAAGCTTTAGCATCGTTATAAGATGTAACAATTGCTTGTTGCTGCATTGCAAAACTACGCATGGTGTTATTGTAATCTTGATAATCTTTTTGAGTTTGACCACCAACAATTGTTGCAATGGGTAACGAATCTATTGAGCCATTGATAACCGTTTTGCCACCATCAACAAAAAATATAAGGTTAGGCTGCTCGGCAATATTATTTGTTTTAGTAATCCAAAACATATTTGCCTCTTTTACTTTACCTTTAAATAAAAATACGCCTGACTTAGTTTTTACACTATCAGTAATATCTTTATTATCCCACTTGTGATGAAGGTATACGTAATTGTTTTTAGTTACATTTTTTAATGTACCCGAAATTGTAAAATTAGAGTTTGTTTGTGCCAATGCTGACATTGAAAAAACAACTAATCCTAGTTTAAAAATTTTTACCATTTTATTTTTTTGATTAACAAACAAATTTACTTTTTATTGTTAATTATTGGAGATTAAGTTCGTTAAAAAAGTTAAAAAAATAACAAAAAAAAACCTCTCACTAGTGAGAGGTTTTTTTTATAACTATTAAAAGAATTATGCTTTAACTTTACGTTGAATTTTTTCGCGAATACGAGCTGCTTTACCTGTACGAGTACGGATATAGTATATTTTAGCACGACGAACAATACCAATTTTGTTTAACTCAATTTTATCAATAAAAGGTGATGATACAGGGAAAATACGCTCAACACCAATGCCGTTAGAAATTTTACGAACCGTGAAAGACGCTGTAGCTGGTTCGTTTTTACGTTGAATTACAACGCCATTAAACTGCTGAATACGCTCTTTATCACCCTCTTTAATTTTGTAGTGAACAGTAATAGTATCACCAGCTTTAAATTTAGGATGAGCAACCTCTGTTGCTAATTGTTTTTTTACGTAATCTAATAATAAACTCATTGTTTCTTATTTTTTAATATTTATCATTTTTGGCATTCGCTGCACCGTGCAACCAGAGGCTAAAAAGTGGAGCGCAAATATAAGGTATTATTACTTATTAATCAAAAATAATTAACAAAGATTAAAACACGTCTAGTTTAACTGATAATCAAACACTTAAACTATTCGGGTTTTAATTCGGATTGATGTACTTCGTTAATTTTATAAACATCGTCTACATCATCTTCGTTTTCGTTTAATTCGTAATTTGTTTCTTTTTCGATATTAACATTTACAATAATTGGTGGCGGCGTTGTGTTAAATACCCATGTTAATTCGTTTTTGTAATAATAACCTTGGCGCCAATTATCCCAATAAAAATTATGCCTAGGAAAATATACCCAACGGCGGTTATAGTTTCGTTTTGCAGCCCAATGCGGATGATAAATTATTATATGTTTGGGCCGATAATTACTTTTATAAATTACTGTTTTTTTATGACCGCGCTTATTATTATGCACAATCACTTTAGTACGACTATTTATTTTTTGATGCCCGTGATTAGCTCTTCCTTTTTGTGCATATGCAGCATTTGTAAATGTTAGCATTAATATTACCAACAACGATAAAAGTGCTTTTATTTTTTTCATAATTTCTATTTATTTAAGTTACGACTAGTTTGACTATCAAAAAGTACAAAGGTTTAATGTAATACACTACCAAATTTTAGAAGTGCGGTAAACGGTACCTTTAAATAAAGCAACTAACTGATTATCAATTTCTTTTTTAATTGTAATTTGATACACACCAATTTTATTTGAACAATGTTCTTCTTTAGCTTCGGCAATAATTATATCGTTTAAATGCAAGGCTACCAAATGTGAAATAGAGGTTTCGACAGATACAGATTTTTGCCCATGTGAGTTTGATGCAAATGCCAATGCGCTATCGGCAAACGAATAGGTAATGCCACCGTGTGCCATACCAAACCCATTTAACATATTAGCGTTTATTTGCATTTTAAGTTTGCTATAACCTACTCCAGCTTCTAAAATTTGTATGCCTAACCATTTACTAAACGTATCGTTAGCATGCATTTGAGCTACAATTTCATTATTTAACATACAACTATTTTAAATTAAATTTTTAATTTCTTGCGGTGTTAGTTCACGCCACTCTCCAAGTTTTAAATTTTCGAGCTGTATATTAATAACACGTACGCGTTGCAGTTTAACAACTTGGTATTTATATTTATTACACATTTTACGTATTTGCCTATTTAGGCCTTGTTTTAAAATAATACGAAACATACGCTTACTATTTGGTTCGGCAAATACTTCGCAAGGGCTTGTAACATCGCCTCCTCCAATATCTATTCCTTTTTTTATATCGGCAATAAATTTATCGGTAATTGGTAGGTTTAAGGTTACAATGTATTCTTTTTCGTGTTCAAATTTTGGGTTGCCAATTTTATCAATTAAGCTAGCAACATTGGTTAATAATATTAATCCTTCCGAATCTTTATCTAAACGGCCAATGGGGTAAATGTTTTCGGGATGTTTGATTGCTGCAATAATATTATCTTCAATTTTTTCGGAAGTACAAACAATACCTTTTGGTTTATTGTAAGCAATTGTGGTTGGTATAAATTGTTTTTCAATAACTCGAACTTTGTTAACCTCTACAACATCTCCTTTATTAACTACAGCATTATATTTTGCTAATTTTTTATTTATTAATACGCGGTTTTCGTTTAGTAAAATTAATGCGTTTCGTACCGAGCATTTAGTGTGTTGACTGATGTATTTATCTATTTTCAAAATTGTTATTTTTGTATTTAATTGTTATTTTTTTAATGCAGATAAATAATTTAAACAATTATGTAACAACACTTTTTGCTAAAATTAGTTATTAGTTTTGTTTAATGTTTAGTAATTCTTTTACCTTCTCTATATCTTTATCTTTTCCCTTTAATACATCATCAATACTATAACTTGTATGGTAATTAGGCATAACTCCGTAACCATTATTTGTTACATTAATGTGATGGTAAATATGATACAGTGGTACACTTAATCGTATTTTTGAATTTGGCAAAACTAATTTACTACTTACAATGGCATTACTACCCGCAAGGTTTCCACCTGTTTCGGTACCAATAGTTTTGGCATTAATTTTATTTTTTAAATAACTTGCGGCAATACAACTCATACTAAACGATTTGCCATTTGTTAACACAAACACATTGCCCTTAAACCCATTCTTATTTTGAGGCAAAGCTATAAAATAACGCCTTAACCGCCATTTTTTTGGCAAAACAGGCATAACATTAAATGCTAAAAGTTGTGTTAATCGTATTGCCCAATGTGATTTTAAGCGTGGATTCATAAATTCTAATACACGCCGTTTATCAAAACTAACTATTGGTGCTTTTGGCAGTAAGTATGATAAAAAATAAAGTCCCTTTGTTATTTGACCACCGCCATTATTACGCAAATCAATTACTACATTACTTATTTTTTTTTGCTTAATATCTTTAAAAGTTTGTTTAAAAAAACTACGCCAATGCTTTCCATTAAATGCGTTAATATCAATTACGGCAGTTGTTTTGTTTGAGTCTAATAAATAATATGCGCACGTTTTTATTTTTTTTATTAAAACAATTGTATCTCGTTTAGCAAAATAAACGGTATCTTTTTTATTATCAATACCTGTTAATGTATAACTAGTTACTATGCCATTTTTGTGTTTAATTGTTATTGGGTAATTAGGTTTAAAGCCATAACAAAACGAATAAAAATATTTAAACCAATCAAATTTTAAGGCGTCTTTTTTTTGAGTTGTGTTATAACCATCAGAACTATAAATGCTATAAATAGTTTTTAAAACCGTTGGTACACTTTGCTTATTAAAAGCAATTATTTCATCGCCACTTTTAATAGTTGTATCGCTTGTTAAATTATTAAATACATACAGTTTATTTTCATCATCAATAAACGTATTAAGTGGTAAAACTAATCGGCCAGTTTTTTCAACTGTTTTAACATAGTTTTTAGAACCACCGGCATCACTATGTCCGCATCCAATTTTAGTAATTATTTGCCTTATGTAAAACCGACATTGCATTTCGGTTAATGGCGAATCTATTTTTAATTTTAATTTACAGATAAACTCATGTAACGAATCTTTACTAATGTATTTATAAGGATCGGGGTGGTATTTTAAAAAATATTTTTCGGTATAATCAATATCTTTTAATACCTCGGTAACCGAAAATTTATAATTAATATTATAGTTTTTGTTTTGCGAAAAACTACATAAATAACTGACGCAAAATAAAATAGTAACTACATAACATTTCATTTTAGTTATCGGCTAAAACGCCCATTCGCTTCCCTAGCCCACTCATGTATTCACGTATATCTTTTACAGTAGCCTCATCATTTGTAGCTCTTAAATAAGTATCGGTTAAAGTAACTATGTTTTGATGGAAAAACTTTTTCATTTCATCAACACTCATGTCTTTTGTCCACAAATCTATACGCATGGTGTTATTTTCTTTTTCATCCCAAAGGGCTAACATCATACTTTTGCAAACACTACCTTCGCTTGCATCTGTTGCTTCCCATTCTATTTTTTGAGGTAATTGATTTTCATCAACCGTAATATTTAATTTAATTGTAGATGTAGGCATTTTTAAACTATTTTTTAGTTGTTACTTTTTTTAAGATATATTTATCTTAAAAAATTATTTTTTAAGATTGCTAATTTAATTAAAAAATGTTTTTAAATCTTAATAAAAACAATAATAACAATACATTTGTGGTATGACAGTTTATAACAAAATTACACTACATAATGGTAAAGAAATTTCAATTCAACGCTTTCATCCTTGGATATTTTCGGGAGCTATAAAAACACCAATTGATAATTTAATTGATGGCGAAGTTATAGAGGTATACTCGGCTAAAGAACAATTTTTAGGAATTGCTCATTACCAAAAAGGTAGTATTAGTGGCCGAATTATTAGTTTTAGTAAACAACAAATTAATGTTGATTTTTGGGTAAATAAAATTGAAAAGGCATTTACCTATCGTCAGTTTTTAAATTTAAGTAACGCGCACACCAATGTTTTTCGTTTAATTTTTGGAGAAGGCGATGGCTGCCCTGGCTTAATATTAGATTATTATGATGGGCACATCGTTTTTCAGGCACACAGCATTGGTATGCACAAAAGTAAAACAGATATTACCGAAGCACTAAGCCATGTATTTAAAGAAAAATTAAAAAGTGTGTATGATAAAAGTGCCGAAACCTTACCAAACAATTACAAAACTGGCATTACCAATCAGTTTTTGTTTGGAGCATTAAACAACGATTTAATTGTGTTAGAAAACAACGTAAAATTTTATATTGATTTTATTAATGGTCAAAAAACTGGCTTTTTTATCGATCAACGCGATAGTAGAGAATTACTTGGTAAATATTGTAAAGATAAACGCGTGTTAAACACTTTTAGTTACACTGGAGGCTTTAGTATGTATGCGGCAAAAAATGGCTGCAGTTTAATTCACTCGGTCGATTCGAGCCAAAAAGCAATTGATTTGTGTGCTAAAAATGCAACCTTAAACAATGTATCTAATCACGAAGGCTTTGCATTAGATACGTTTGATTATTTAAAAGATCAAGGTAAAAATTACGATGTTATTATTCTTGATCCACCTGCATTTGCAAAAAGCCGTGATGTATCGCATAACGCCGTAATAGGTTACAAACGGTTAAACCAAATGGCATTGCAAAACATAAAAAAAGGGGGTATTTTATTTACATATTCGTGCTCGGGTGTTATTGATAAAAAATTATTTTACAATACCGTAACTGCTGCTGCAATTGAAAGTAGGCGAAATATGAAACTATTGCACACATTAAGTCAACCTGCCGATCATCCAATTATACCAAATTTTCCGGAAGGAGAATATTTAAAAGGATTAGCGTTTTATGTGGATTAAAAATTAATTTGAAAAAAAAGATACGCTTTAAACAATAAAAATTTAATGGAAGCACTACTCGAAGTAAAAAACATTTGCAAGCAATATGATAAACACACCGCTTTAAATAATGTGAGTTTAATAGTTCCAAAGCAAACAATATTTGGATTACTTGGCCCAAATGGCGCTGGTAAAACATCGTTAATTCGTATCATAAATCAAATTACGGGCCCCGATAGTGGCGAAGTTTTTTTAAATGGCGAAAAATTACAACCAAAGCATGTTAACATAATTGGTTATTTGCCCGAAGAGCGTGGTTTGTATAAAAAAATGAGTGTTGGAGAGCAGGTTATGTACTTGGCCCAATTAAAAGGTTTAAGCAAAGCTGATGCAAAAACAAAATTAATTTATTGGTTTAAAAAATTTGAGATAGAAACGTGGTGGGATAAAAAAATTGAAGAGCTAAGTAAAGGAATGCAACAAAAAATACAATTTATTGTAACCGTTTTACACGAACCTAAACTATTAATACTTGATGAACCCTTTAGTGGTTTTGACCCAATTAACGCTCAACTCATTAAAAACGAAATTTTAGAATTAAGAGACAAAGGAGCTACCATTATTTTTAGCACACATAATATGGGAAGTGTTGAAGAGTTGTGCGATAATATTGCTTTAATTAATAAATCAGAAAAATTATTAGATGGCAGTGTAGCCGATATAAAAAAACAATATAAAAGTAATACTTATAACATAGCATTTAAAGGAAACTTAATGGGCTTTACAAATGCGATGTGGGCTGGTGCCGAAATATTAAATAAAAAATCGGAGGCAGATGTACATACTTTAACCGTAAAATTATTACGCGATACTACGCCAAACGAATTGTTACAAGCAGTACTTAACTCAGGCCAAATAATTAATTATAATCAAATTACGCCATCAATGAATGATATTTTTATATCTGTAGTTGAAAACAAAACTACACTTAACACCCAAAGCACATTTACTGAGTAAATTGTTAATAACAATTAATTTTCAGTTTAAATATTGCTTCAATAAAATAAATACAAAAAGTATAACAAATTTTTACCCATCATTTATATGAATAAATTACTTCTCATAATACAACGCGAATACTTTAGTCGTGTAAAAAAGAAATCGTTTTTATTAATGACAATTCTTGGTCCTTTATTAATGGCAGGTTTAATGGTTGTTCCTATTTGGATGTCGATGCGCGAAAAAACCGACCATCAAATTATGGTGTTAGATTACAGCGGTTTATTTGTTGATAAAATTCCGAATAGTAAACAAATTAAATTTACATATGGTGCAGAGTCGTTAGCATCGGCAAAAGCAAAATTAAAAGATGGTCCGTTTGATTTGATTATGGAGATTCCAAAAGAAATTTTAAACTCATCAAAAGCAACACCCATTTTATATTACGAAAAACAAGCAGGCATAACAACCGAGCAATACATTACCAATACAATTGAAAACATTTTATTTGATTACCGCTTACAAGGTGATAGTATTGATGTTTTAAAAATTGATAAAGCGAGACGCCCTGTTGAGTTAGTTACCTTAAAAGTAAAAGCTAATGGTAAAGATGAAAAAACAAATACCGAATTAAATATGGGCGTAGGTATGTTTTGTGCTATAGCAATTTATTTTATGATTTTTTTATACGGTACGCAAGTTATGCGTGGCGTAATTGAAGAAAAAACAAATCGTATAATAGAAGTAATTGTATCGTCGGTTACACCGTTTCAGTTAATGCTTGGCAAAATTATTGGCGTTGCATTGGTTGGCTTAACACAGTTTGTTTTATGGATAGTGCTCACTTTTGCTTTAACATCAGTAGTTACCAGCACGTTTTTTAAAAATCAATTAAACGATACTTTAAAACATAACACACAAATAGAACAAGTAATGCATAATGATGTTTTAGCAAAACCCGATAAAATGGAAAAAATTGCAACTACAACAGATGCTATTAATTTATTTAACTATGCAGAAGGCTTAAACATACCATTAATATTATGCTGCTTTGCCTTTTATTTTTTAGTTGGCTACTTACTTTATGCGGCATTATTTGCAGCAGTTGGCTCGGCAGTTGATAACGAAGCCGACACGCAACAATTTATAATGCCTGTAACAATACCTTTAATTTTAGGTTTTGTTATTGCGCAAGGCATTATGCAAGACCCAAATAGTACGATGGCTCAGTTTTTTTCAATTTTTCCGTTAACATCTCCAATTGTAATGATGGTGCGCTTGCCTTTTGATGTGCCAATGTGGGAGTTAGCCTTATCTATGGTAATGTTAATTGTAGGGTTTTTGTTTTTTACGTGGGTTGCTGGTAAAATTTATCGTACAGGTATTTTAATGTACGGTAAAAAAACTACGTGGAAAGAATTAGGAAAGTGGTTGTTTTATAAAGGATAATTTAATTTACAAAATTTTTTGAGTAGAGTGAATATCGTTTATATTAATACCTAAACTACCGTTTTTATGTTGAGTTTGAGTTAAAGGTACAAATTTAGAATCCCACATAATTTCGTTTGATTTGTAAGATGTACGTGAATAAACCATTTGATAAAAAGTTTCGTTAGTTGCTTTTATCGAAATAATAAACTCTACATCGTTTTCAATAAAATCAGTTTCGGTTAAATTTAATAAGGGGCTAGTTAAGTTAATGGCGTGTACAATTGTCCAACTAAGTGGTAAAAAATTTATTTTGTGGCGCTCTAATTCTAAATTATGAAAATCGCGACGTTTTGTTTCCTTATTATTAATAGCAATTGTTACTTGCGCTTCAATTTCAATTAATTCGTTTTGCTTTTTATTTGCAACTCTAAACATAAATGCTTTTCCGTTTAAATAAGGTGCTACAACCGCATTACTACTGTATTGCAAATGTGCGTTTGGGCGAAAAAACCTTCCGTACAACAAACCTGTAATTAATGCAAATCCCATTAAACCAACCATCGACTCTATTGCAGCCACCGAACTTGCTAAAGAACTTACTGGGTAAATATGGCCATAACCAACAGTAGTAAGTGTTTGAGCGCTAAAAAAAAATAAATTAAAAAAATTATCTAATGAACATTGGTTACTTAAACCACCAAAACTAGTTACACCAATAAAAAAATAAATTACCGCAAACAAGGTATTTGCAATAACATAAACACTAAGTATTAAAATTAATAATTGAAACCATTTTAAATTAACGAGCCAATGAAAGCCATCAAAACTGTTGAAAAAATTACCCGCATTGCGCTTAATATTTACCGAACCATCTTTATTTAAAAACCGAACCGATTGGTTATAATTTTTATTACCAAAACCTAATTCAGTTTCGTTGTTTTTTTGTTTGTTAAACATTTCTTTAATCATACTTTTGTAAAATGCAATTTAAAGATAAGTATTATTGGCTTTTATTATTAATTCCGCTATGTTTTATTACATTATTTTTTTTTAATAAAAATAATAATGTACCAATGCGAACCTTACCCTATTTTGGTAAAAAAAATGCTAAAACAGCCGATACAGTTTACCACACCATAAAACCATTTTGTTTTACAAATCAATACAACCAAAAAGTAACCGAACAAACAACAAATAATAAAATTTATGTTGCCGATTTTTTCTTTACAACCTGCAAATCTATTTGCCCAATAATGAGTAATCAGTTAGAGCGAGTTTATCAAGAATTTAAAAACGACACAATGTTTTTAATTTTATCGCATACGGTTGAACCCGAAATAGACTCGGTACCTATACTAAAAGCCTATGCAAATTTGCACCATGTTTGTAACAAAAATTGGCTTTTTTTAACTGGCGAAAAAAAACACCTTTACCAAATGGCTAGGCAAAGTTATTTACTAAATAACGAACAAGGTAATGGCGATGAGGATGATTTTATACATACTCAAAACTTTGCCTTAGTTGATACAGAAAAACATTTGCGTGGTTTTTATGATGGCACAGATAGTGTAGAAGTTACACGATTAATAACAGATATTAAATTACTAAAACAAGAATATGAATACAATAAAAACCATCATTAAAACAATTGCATTAACAGTTTTCATTACTGCATCGGGCTATGTTAATGCACAAAACATAAGTGTTTATAAAATTGATAATTTATTAAAACGAATTCACAATACGAGCGATACTATTTACGTGGTTAACTTTTGGGCAACTTGGTGCAAACCCTGTGTAGCCGAGTTACCCGAGTTTGAAAAACTACACCAAAATTACAGTAGCAAAAAAATAAAAGTATTACTAGTAAGTATGGATTTTAAAGATGTGTTAGACAAAAAATTAAAACCGTTTGTTTTAAAAAACAATTACACCTGCCAAGTAGTTTTGTTAGATGAAATAAATGGCAACGAATTTATAAACAAAATATCTAGCCAATGGAGCGGAGCATTGCCAGCTACGTTAATTGTAAACGATGCTAATAGAACTAATAAGTTTTTTGAGAAAAAAGTAACCTATGAGTTTTTAGAAGAGCAAATTTTAACTAAATAAAATTTACAGTAATGCTTATTAATAATTATAAAAAAAAAATAAGTATTTTTTATGCAGTTATAGTAACACTTAATTTTATTGCTTTTTATTGTAATGATATTTTATTATCGCAATACAATCCTATTTTATTTTATAATAGATTAGATGTAACAACAAATTTACTATTGCTTTTAAATATTAAAAGCGCAGTTTTAAATAGCACTAGCTTTAAATTAGTATTTGATACGTTATTTTTATTGTTGCCAATTAGTGTTGCTGTTGCAATAAATATTAATTTTAAATTCACTAAACTGTTAACGGTTTTTTGCATCGTTTTTTGTTTTGGTTACGGCTTGATAGTGGCGCTGTTTTGCACCATAAGTTTAGAGTTTTTTATGCCCTATTTTTTTATACCATTACTGTTTTATGCTTTATCCGAAAAAGGATTTTATTACGCTTTTTGGTGCACTCGGTTACTGTTTGCCATGTTTTTTTTATCGGCCGCATTTTGGAAGCTGCGTACAGGTGCCATTTTTAATACTGAGCAAATGAGTGCTATTTTAATATATCAGCATAAACAATTATTAGTTGAGTTAAATACAAATTGGTATACCGAAATTATTACTTATTTAATAAACAATAAAGGCGTTTCTTATTCCCTTTATTTGCTAGGCTTTTTAAGTGAGTTGTTATTTATTTTAGCTTTTTTTACAAAAAAATACGATAAAATACTA
>JAYSUQ010000007.1:0-6799 GCA_043718985.1 Bacteroidota bacterium
GGGCATAAAATCGGCACTTTTACTCCACTCGGGCTGCAAATATAAATAGCAACTACTACTTACTTTACTGGCTTGCTCTTCGGCAAACAAAAAATCATGTTTATTAAACACAATAATTTTTAGTTCGTGTGCTTCTAAATAAATTTCGGCTTTTGGTAACATCGTTTTTTTAGGCGACAGGCAAATCCAATTCCAATTACCACTTAAAGCGTAAGCCCCCGACGTTTCAATATATGTTTCAATGTTATTTTGTTTTAATATTGATGTTAAATAATTTAAATTATAAATTAACGGTTCGCCCCCTGTTACAACAACGGCAGGGGTTTTGCTGTTTAGTACGTTTTGTAATATGGTATCGGCAGTTGTTAATGGATGCAAGGTTGCATCCCAACTTTCTTTAACGTCGCACCAATGGCAACCAACATCGCAACCACCAATACGTATAAAATAAGCAGCCTTACCTGTATTAAATCCTTCGCCTTGTATTGTGTAAAACTCTTCCATTAAAGGAAGTGTTTTACCTTCGTTTAATAAAATTTGTTGTTCGGTATTTAAACCACTTAGTTTGTAGGACATTAAAAGTTTTTAATTATTAGTGTTTAGTTTTTAATATAAAAAGTTTAATCATTAATATTGAGTTTTGATTCAGTATAAAAATTTTTACAATTATTAAAAACTAATAACTCAACACTTTTAACTGCTACAAACTCCAGTAGGTTAAACCTTTTATTTTATTTTTATACATTCCTTTAATATCAACTAATACACCTTTTGGCGATAAAATTGATTTAAAAAATTTCTCATCTAAAGTTTTATATTCTTTATGATTAACGGCAACAATAACACCATCATAACCCTTAGCTAATTTATTTAAACCAAAACCGTATTCGTGTTTTAATTCATCGCTATTGGCGTGTACATCTACAATTTCTACTTTTACCCCAAACGATTTTAATTCTTTTACAATATCGGCAACCTTACTATTTCTTATATCGCTAACGTCTTCTTTAAAAGTAGCACCCATAATTAATACTTTAGATTTGCTGATGTTTTTACCCGCAGCAATAATTTTTTTAACGCAATTTTTTGCAACATAAAAACCCATACTATCATTAACATAACGCCCACTATTAATTACACGCGAGTGGTAGCCTAAACTTTCGGCTTTGTATGTTAAATAATAAGGATCAACACCAATGCAATGCCCACCAACTAAACCAGGAAAAAACTTTAAAAAATTCCATTTAGTACCTGCTGCCTCTAAAACATCGTAGGTATTAATATTCATTTTATTAAATATAATTGATAGTTCATTCATCAAAGCAATATTTACATCGCGCTGTGTGTTTTCGATAATTTTAGCTGCCTCGGCTACTTTAATGCTCGATGCGCGGTGTGTACCTGGCTCTACAATAATTTCGTAAACTTGTGCAATTTCATTTAAACTTTCTTTATCACAACCACTAACTATTTTTAAAATTTTAGTAATGGTATGTTCTTTATCTCCTGGGTTAATACGCTCGGGCGAGTAACCTACTTTAAAATCTTTTACAAATTTTAATTTCGATTCTCGTTCTAAAATTGGCACGCAATCTTCTTCGGTACAACCAGGGTAAACGGTAGATTCGTAAACAACGTAATCGCCTTTTTTAAGTACCTTACCAACCGTTGTTGATGAGCCAATTAATGGTTTTAAATCAGGTAAGTTATGCTCATCTATTGGTGTAGGCACAGCTACTATAAAAAATTTTGCTTTTTTTAAATCGGCAATATTAGCAGTAAAAGATATATCAGCATTTTCAAAATCTTTTTTAATTAACTCGTTGCTTGGGTCAATGCCTTTTTTCATCATATCAACACGTTTAGCGTTAATATCAAAGCCAATTACTTTTACTTTTTTTGCAAATGCTAATGCAATTGGTAGGCCAACATAACCTAAGCCTATCACTGCAATTGTTGCTTTTTTATCTAAAATATCTTTATAAATTCCCATGTTTTTTTAATTTAAAATTAATACTTGTTTACTATTTTAATGTTTATTTTTTATTACTTCAGCGGTTCTAAGTGCATAAATTCGTTCAATAATATCTACAACCTTTAAGCCTTCGAGTGCATTTGTAGTTATTTTGTTATTTCCTTTTATTGTATCAACAACGTTTTCAATAACATTATGATGGTTATTTGCCGATCCTTTATAAGCACCGTAATCGTTAGCGGGGTTGGTTGGCAATAATACTGGCATTACATAATCTTTAATGTTGCAAACTTCAACTTCATCCATATATTGACCACCAACTTTAACACTGCCTTTACTGCCAACAATGGTTAAACTCGACTCTAAATTTTTATCGTAAACAGATGTTGAGTAATTAATGCTACCCATACCACCATTTACAAAATCGAAACTTACAAAGCCACTATCTTCAAAATCGGTAGTATGTTGATGATTAAAATCGGCAAATTTTGCTTGTATATTTTTAATATCTCCAAATAACCAATACATAATATCTATCCAATGGCTAAATTGTGTAAACAAAGTTCCTCCATCTAAATTTTCAGTACCCTTCCAGCCACCAGCTTTGTAATAACGGTCATCTCTATTCCAATAGCAATTAAGTTGTACCATGTAAATATCGCCAATTGTTTTATTTGCAATAATATTTTTTAACCAAACACTTGGTGGCGAGTAGCGATTTTGCATAACGCAAAAAACGGTTTTGCTATGCGATAATGCAGTGTAAATTATTTTTTCGCAATCGGCTTTTGATAATGCCATTGGTTTTTCAACAACAACATGCTTTCCTGCATCTAATGCTTTTAACGAATGCTGGGCATGTAAACCATTTGGTGTGCAAACATTAATTACATCAATATCTGCATGGTTTTGTAATAACTCATCAATTGAGTTATAAAATTTTTCGTGTAAATTATCTAGTCCTAATTTTTCTTTTGGTAAGATATCGCATACGGCTATTAATTCGCAAGCCTCATTACGACGTACCATTTCGGCATGGCGTTTTCCTATATGTCCTTGCCCTATAATGGCAAATTTTATTTTTGGCATAAGTATATTAAGCTATTTTACTAACTAAATTATTTTCTAGTTTATATTTTTCTCCACTTTCTTGGCAGGTTGCATGTCCTAGTGCATCAAATTCTAATTTGTTTCCAAATTCACTCATCCAACCCGTTTGCCTTGCAGGATTACCAACCAATAACGCATAGGCTGGTACGTTTTTAGTAACTACAGCACCTGCACCTATAAAGGCAAATTGCCCAATGTTATGACCACATACAATAGTTGCATTTGCACCAATACTTGCGCCCTTACCAACATGGGTTTTTGCATAATCATTTTTACGATTTACGGCGCTACGTGGGTTTATAATATTTGTAAATACCATTGATGGCCCTAAAAACACATCATCATCGCAGGTTACGCCGGTATAAATTGAAACGTTATTTTGAATTTTTACATTTTTACCCAAAATTACTTCGGGCGATATAACTACATTTTGACCAATATTACAATTTTGACCTATTTTACAGTTTGGCATTATATGGCTAAAATGCCAAATTTTTACGCCTAATTCAATTTCACAACCATCATCAATTACGGCAGTAGAATGTGCAAAATAGTGTTTTTCCATAGTATAAAAAAGTAAACTCAAACTTACTAATTTATGTGCAAGTAGGCAATTTTATTACGAAAAATATTTTATTTAAACATTAAAGTGGCTTAAATTCGCTTAAAGTAAATGAACCAAAATTGCTTTATTAAAAAAGTTTTATGCCGCTTAACATTTAACCCAAATTTTGTATTAAATCGCTATACGATTTATCAATTAGGTTTAATTTATTTAATTCAAAAAAAGAAAAATAGTTGTCGCATTGTTGTTTTAAATAATCAATAGTAAATTGATTATTATCATCAATAGCTTCAACTTCTAAAAAAGTGCCAAGTTGTTTAACCACATCAAAATGAAATTTTACGTTATCAATAAAATAAATTTTACGAGTTTTATCAACAATAATTTTAACACCTAATTGTGTGGTTAAAATTTGTTTTAATGCAGCGTTAGCTTCGTGTTTATATAGTATGATATTAGATTGTTTTAAATTGGCGGTGTTATCCCTATCATAATTAATTAATGAGTTTTCAATATTTCCTTCTCTCAACTTTAACCTTCCTTTGGTAACATTAAAGTAAGTATCAATTTGATGATCGGTACCAATAAATTTAGGGTTAAGAGAAAGTAGTTTTGATTCAAATTTATTTAAATCATCTACCTTAGCCTTAAATTCAAAATTTTTAATATTCATTACGTGTAATTTAAAAAAAAATTAATTTGATAATTTAATTAATGCAAATACTGCGTAATTAAGCATATCCATGTAATTAGCATCTACACCTTCGCTAATAATGGTTTGTCCTTTATTATCTTCAATTTGCTTTACTCTAAAAATTTTCATCAAAATTAAATCGGTTAACGAGCTAATTCTCATATCGCGCCAAGCCTCGCCGTAGTCATGGTTTTTATCTTCCATTAATTGCTTTGTTTGTTGGGCAAATTTGTTATACAATTGTTCTACCTCGTTGTATGGCAACTCAACCCTTGTATCATCTGCTAATTGCAATTGCATTAACGAAATAATGCAATAATTAATTATACCAATATATTCGCCTTTAATATCGTCGGCAATTTTTTGAGAGCCTTTTTCTTCAATACTTTTTATGCGTTGAGCTTTAATAAAAATTTGATCGGTTAAGGATGTTGGTCGCAAATTTCGCCAAGCAGTGCCGTAATCTTTCATTTTTTTTAAAAACAAATCTTTGCATAATTTTATTGCGGCATCGTATTCTTGTGGTGTATTATTCATAAATTTAATGTGTGCTAATTTAATAACTATCAAACAAAATGTACGAATCTTATTTAACAAATGGTAAACAATTGAGTTTTGAAAAAGCTCAAATTATGGCAATTATAAATTTAACGCCCGATAGTTTTTTTGATGGTGGAAAATTTTTAACTGTTACCGATGTTATAAATGATGCGCAAATAAAAGTAAATGATGGTGCTACAATACTTGATTTGGGAGCCGCGTCATCTCGCCCTGGTGCCGATAATGTAACTATTGATGAAGAGATTAGGCGATTAAAAGAGCCCTTAATTACGTTACGTAATCATTTTCCAAATACGTTTATATCAGTTGATACGATGCGCTCGCAAGTTGCTGAGTTTGCTGTGAATTTAGGTGCAGATATAATTAATGACATTTCGGGTGGAGAAGCCGATTTACAAATGATAAGTACGGTTGCTAAATTAAATGTACCATATGTGTTAATGCACATGCAAGGTTTACCACAAAATATGCAACACCAGCCACATTATAACAATGTTGTTACTGATATTGAAACATTTTTTAAATCGAAAATAGCCTTATGCGAGTCGTTGGGTTTTGATAAATTATTACTTGATGTTGGTTTTGGTTTTGGTAAAACGGTTGAACATAATTATCAATTATTAAAACAATTACAACTATTTACTAATTTTGGTTACCCCATTATGGTTGGCGTTTCGCGCAAATCGATGATAAATAAAATTATACATACACTGCCCGCAGCTGCATTAAACGGAACAACAGTTTTGCATACTATTGCATTACAAAATGGGGCAAAGTTACTACGTGTGCACGATGTTAAGGAAGCTAAACAAGCTATAGATTTAGTAGAATATTACAAAACGGTTTAGTTTATTTAAACAAAATTTTAATACCAACACTAGGTTTTATTAGTGTTCCAAATTTATATTTATGTAACTCAACATTTACAAAAGGTGCTAATTGTTTAATTTTATAGGCAGCGCCAAATTGTAGGTAACCATTAAAGCTGTTTTCTAACTTAAAATTATCGGCAATGTTGCGTTGCAACGAGTTAAATTGTGTTTGGTAATAGCCTTTTGGGTTTTGCTCGGTTATTGAGTCGAAATTATAGTTTGTAATATTACCAATATGGTGCTCGGTATAATATTGGGTACTACTATTATCTGATACTTTATTAAAATTGATGGCAATTTTTTGATAAATTATCCAATTATTTTTAAACCAATAGTGCGAAAAACCAGCGCCAACACTTGCAACAAAATAATTATGATTTGTTTCTTTATTTTCGGGATACTCAAACGAGTTAAACGATGTGGTATCGGTATGGGCAAAATCGTTAAACTGATGCTTAATTTTAAAGTTAGTGTAACTAGCTCCAATACTAAAATAAAAAAAATGTGTTTTAAATGGCGAATTTGGAAACAATATATTTACGTTAAATGTTTCGCTATGTTTAGCTTTGTAAATAAATTTTTCCTGATCAACAAATCGCGACGACGATTTAACAGAGTTAATACCTATTCCAAAACCTGCATCAACTATTACACGTGGTGCTTTAAAATCTAAATTAGTTTGCGATTTTAATTGAGTAATAAATAAACTTAATACTATTAAAAATAAGTTGTTTTTTTTAAATATTAAAACATTCATAAGTAATTGGTTATTAAAACGGTTGCTATTTTAAGTGATTAATTATAGTTTAAAGTAGGCTTTGGCCTGCATGGCAATTTCGTTACCATAAGCTAATGATGCTGTTGCTGCTGGCGATGGAGAGTTGATGACATGCATTGAGTTACCAGAAAATTCAATTTTAAAATCATCTAACATATTTCCTTCTTGGTTTAAAGCCATTGCCCTAATGCCACAACGTTGTGCGGGTTCAATATCTTCCATTTGTAACTCAGGTATTAGTTTT
>JAYSUQ010000061.1:0-17125 GCA_043718985.1 Bacteroidota bacterium
GCCAACAGCCATCAATACATAATCTCCAATTATTTCAACTTTTTCTCCTTTACCATTATCGGCAGTAACTGTAGCTTCTTTTCCTTTTGCAACTACGCTTTCTACTTTGTGTTTCATGAAAAACTCTATTTTCAAATCTTTTTTCATTACTCGCTGTAGTTCCTTGCCTAGTCCCGCATCCATAGTTGGTATTAAGCGATCCATAAACTCAACTACCGATACTTTAGATCCTAATCGGGCATAAACACTTCCTAATTCTAATCCAATTACACCACCACCAATTACAATTAAATGTTTTGGTATTTCTGTCATTTCAAGAGCTTCGGTAGATGTGATGATTCGTTTTTTATCGATATTAATGCCTGGCAACGACGCTGGTTTTGAGCCTGTGGCAATAATTGTTTTAACTGATTCTATTTGTTCAACCTTACCATCTGCATTAGTTATGTTTATTAAAGTTTTACTATTAAAACTTCCAACGCCAGTATAAACAGTAATTTTATTTTTTTTCATTAAAAAATTAATGCCATCGCAAGTCATTTTAACAACACCTCGCTTACGCTCAATCATTTGTTTAATATTTACTTTAGGCGCTTTAATTTCAATTCCATGTTCTTCAAAATGATTTACGGCATTAAAATAATGTTCGCTCGAATCTAACAATGCTTTAGATGGAATACAACCAACATTTAAGCAAGTGCCGCCAAGTGTTGGATATTTTTCTATTAATGCCGTTTTTAATCCTAATTGAGCGCAACGTATAGCTGCAACATATCCGCCAGGGCCCGAACCAATAATGGTTACATCAAATTTTTCCATTTATGTTTTTTATTTAATAAGTTTATTATTTATGGCGTAAATTTAGTAATAATTAATTCTTTTTAAAACGTAAAACTTGACTCCATGCAAGTAACAAAATTGCTAGTAATGAGGAGGAGTAAGAAATTAAATCGCCAAAGTGTACAAAAAATGTTTGCTTATTATTTGGCATCATGTTTTTTGTAATAATGGCTTTTTCCCAATATAAGGTTGCTTGTTCTATTTCTCCGTAAGGTGATATAAAACAAGATATACCAGTGTTTGCACAACGAGCAATTTCTCGGCGTGTTTCAATAGCACGTAATTTAGCAAATGCAAGATGTTGTTTGTGACCTGGTGTGTTTTGCCACCAACCATCGTTGGTAAGTATAAAAATTAAGTTGGCTCCATTTTTAACATACTCGGCTACATAATCAGGATAAACACTTTCGTAACAAATAACTGGCGCTATGCCCACTTGTTTATTGTGGCTGTAAAAAACAGTACGTTCGGTTTGTGTACCAAGGCTTCCCATAGTACCACCTAAGTTAATTGCAAAGTTTTCAAATGGTTTAAATAAAATAGGAAAAGGCATTTTTTCAACTCCAGGTACTAATTTGGATTTATGGTATAAAGTAATACCACTATTATTTAATTGCATCCCTGTATTGTAACTATCGTAAAAGGCATCTGCATTACTAAATTTTGATGCTGTTGCGCTTGGTGTTTCACCTTTTTTATAGGCATACAATGTGTTTGCACCAGTTATTATGGTGAGTCTGGGGTATTTATATAAAATACTATCTTGCAAAAAATGCAACGATGGCGATTCGTTTTCTTTACCTTCAAAAATGTTTTCGGTTAAATAGGTTTCGGGTAATACCAAAAAATCAGTAGTACTATCAACACTTACTTTTAACTGTTTTAATAAATTTGAAAGTTGAACTTCGGGTTCAAAATAAAATTTTTCGTTGTAGGGGTCAATGTTTGGTTGTACTATAACCGTTTTATATAATTTAATTTTATTATTATCTATATTAAATAAATTAAGTTGAAGGATTAAAAAAGATAAAATAACTGGCAAAATAATTACAACTATTGGTAAAGCAAATTGCTTAACACTTACACTAGCTTGCTTAACTATTTTAAATAATAAAATGTTTACTATTAAAACCCATAAACTTCCGCCCGATGTGCCCGTAAATTCATACCACTGCACCCAATTGTGAGTAAAGGCAAAAGCGTTGCCAAGGGTTAACCACGTCCAAGTTAAATCCCATAAAGTATGCCCGTATTCAAAACCTAACCAAATGGGTATTAATAACCAAATGGCCCACGGTTTATTTAAACGTTGTTTTAAATTATACCAAATTACAAATGTGGTACACATTAAAATACTATTGCAAAATATTGCCATTACTGCGCCACTAAACGAGGCGTAATATATCCACCAGGTTGTGCATAAATTCCAAACAAAAAAAGCTAGGTAACTATAACCTAAAATATTTAATTTTTTTTTAGTTACGGTATTCGAGTTTGTTATTTTATCTTCAATGCTTAGCAAAGGAATCCAAGCAAAAAACAATAAGCAAGTAAATGGTGCAAACCACCCAGCGCTTAGTAGTAAAGCGCTTATTAAAGCCAGTAAATAATTTGGTAATTTATATATCACGGGCTAAATGTAATTAAAAAAGCCCGACCTAAAATAGCCAGGCTTTTATTTTTAAAAAATATAAATTTTAGTTAATAACTAATTTTTTAATTGTAACATTACCTGCATCGTTACTAATTTTAATAAAATAAATGCCTGCAGTTAAAGCACTTAAATTTAAATTATGTGTAGCTGTTTTAGCCGTTTCAACAATTAAAATTTTACCACTAATATCTGTTATTTCTATTGATGTATTACCATCTGTATTTGTAAATGCTAAGTTAACATTACCTGTTGCAGGGTTAGGATAAATAGATGCGGATATTGTATTATTAGTATTAATAATACCCGCAGCTAAACTTACACAATTAAAATATAAATTTGTTGTGCAGGTTACATAAGAATAAAGTGTTGCTGTTTGAACTGGAGTGTTTGGTAATAATAAGGGTGTATTATTACAACCTAAACGCGATATTAAAAAATCTCTTACAAAGTTTACTGTGCTATCCATGTATGTTACTGCAGAAAACGGAACATGCCCAGCGCCATACCAAGTATAAAAAGGGTTTGATAAACCTATTGCATTTGCTCGTTCTTTTAACATACGGCTACCATCTAACAACATAATATTAATACCAAATGGAGCTACCATAGCTCTGTTATATTTAACAGTAGCATCGGCACTTCCGTGCATTGAACATAATGGAACATCTGCAGGATCTATCCAACCATAACGGCCTAAACCACCACATAAATTTATTACTCCTTTAATTTTTTGTGAGTAACATTGGTTTCCACTATAACCATCAATACCACCTAGTGTTGTTAACGCAGCATCTGTCATATAATAATTAATTTCGCACGATTTATCCATATACGCTGTATGTAATGCAGCAATTGCACCAGCAGATGTACCTCCAATAAAAATATTATTTGTATCAATTTTATAAGTATTTGTTGTTAATTTATCTTTATAAAAATAGCGTATTGATGCTTTTAAATCTTGAACTGCTCTAACAACTGCTCTAATTGCTCCTACGGAATCAAATGGAGTTAAACCTAAACGATAATTAATAGATGCGCATACAAATCCTTTTTTAGCAAATCGCTGCGATAACGTTACCATATCACTATTGGTACTTGTGCCGCTTGTAAAATTACCGCCGTGTACCCAAATTATTAAAGGCCTAGCAGTTTCAACATCGCCAGTTGGTTGGTAAACATCCATTGTTAATACTAAGTTGCTTCCATTTGCTTGCGTGTTTGCGCCGTAAGTTATGCCCGATGTTGTGGTTATTGCTGTAAATGTATCTGTGGCATATCGCCCAGTAGTGCAAGGCGTTTGTGCATTTAATAACGTTACCGTTGTTAATGAAGCGAAAATTAAGTTGTAAATTTTTTTCATAAGTATATTTTTATTATTTTTTTTAGTTGTCTTATGGTTTAACCATAAATATTTTTTTGTTAATGTATTTGTTAATGACGGCTATTTCATATATTTTAAGGGTATTTAATTTATGGAAATTTTATGCCAGGATAATTTGTTACGTTAACTTCTGGTATTTTTGATTGATACGTTGTATTTATACTTTTAATAAATTCGTTTGCCAATAAAGCATTACCTCGTGGCGTTAACGTTAATCCATCTAACGAAAAAGCACCACCACTTACAAAACTTGCGTTTATACTCACACCATTATAAGCTATTCCTTTTTTAACTTTTCCAAATAAGGCATTCACATCTACATAAGCTAGGCCTTTTGTTAAACATATATATTGTAATGCGCCGTTATATTGATTAATGGCAGTTTCTATTTTGTTTATTTCTGATAAGGTAAGTGAATATCTATCGGGTATTGGTATTAACGAACCCCATTTGTAACATTTAACCGAATCTAACGGAACGTTTAATAAAATCATTTCACCTTGTTTAGCTTGTCTAAACCCTAAAAACTGATTCTCAGAATCTTCAATAATAAAACCGTTATTACCAGCATAAAAAACTGTACCATCTAAATTTGAATAATAACTATTTAAACCACTTATTGTAGTTGTATCGGTAAGGGTTAATGCGTTATAAGCAATTGTGTTAAAATACGCTAAGGTTTTTAAGCTAGGTATATTTGCAATACATCCTTTTGCACCATTTGCAGTTAACTTTGTTATAATGTTATTAATACTTGCATCAAAACCTACACCAACCGAGCCAGTTAATGGAGTTATGTTATCGGCAGTTGCTCCTTTTAAAGCATAATTTAAAACGTCGTTTAGGCCTAACATTACCGTAAAAAACGTTGGGTTTTTAGCAACTGCATCTTGCAACACAGATGATGTATTGCTTGATGCCATTCGTTTATAAAACGGATTTAAATAACCATTTACCTCAACATCAATTACCTTTAAACCAAATATACCATAGTTATTAAATGCACCTTGTAATGGATATAAATTATCAGCAAAAATAGCTAAATCGCCTATTGTTGCTGTTTTTACAGGACCTAATGATTGAACTCCTTTGCAATCAGTTCGGTAATTTAATACCGATGGCGCGTTATTTAAATTACCAATGCCAATAGAATTTTGCGAAACATTTGGCGTTTTAAAATCGCCACCACCCACTAATTTTAATTGCTGGGCTAATAAATTCGAAAACGAATTTTGTTGCCCTTCGTAATAAAGTGCGCCATTGGTATAACCCGATGTTATGGCATCACCAAAGGCTACATAATTACTAGCATCAATAGAACCGCTATTTGGTGATGGGATATTTAATTTTGGTTTACAGCTAGTTAATGCAATTAATCCAACATAAAAAAAGTGCTTACTGTAATTTTTAATTTTCATAAAATTAAAAGTAATAAATTTATTTTAATTATGCGCGCATAAAAAAATCTCCATAAATTATGGAGATTTTTTGTTTTTATATGCTTCGTTTTTTATTCAAAAATATCTAAATCCTTTGCCGATGTTTTTAATAATTCTTTATCGCTTAATTTATTAGTTGGCAACGCTGTGTCAATTTCTTCTTTTGCCATTGGGCTTTTTGTATTTTCTTTATTTTGGTTTACCTCCGTTTGCGTTGTTGTAGTGCTTGGTTTTTTATACCCAAAATCTTCGTCGGTATTTGTATTATTAGTTGGTTGTGTGGTCTCATTATTTTTTCGATAATACGGATTGTTTGGGTCGCTATATGGATTAAAATTATTATTTCCAGCATAACCTTCATCATAATCATTGCTATTATAATAACTTAAAGTGTTCCAAGCTAAGTAACCTGCCCGTTCGGCGTGGTTTAATGCTCCTGCGTAATCTCCCCAAAAGTACAATTGCTTAGCGTATTGTTGGTGGCGTATTGCTTTAGCTAACCATGGCGAGTAAGTATCGTTCCAATTGCTATAGTTTAATGCATCGCCAATTACATTAGCCGATTGTCGTATTGAGTTGCGAGCAGCTCGTTTTATGTTATTATAATTATTGTAGCCATTTGCATAACCATAGTTGTTATTGTTATATCCCCAAGGGTTACCGCCTATTTGTACCGATATACCACCGCCCCAATTATTGTGATAGTTGTTGCCATGATGGTTGTTATGATGCCCATAACGGTCGTTATTGTTTGATGCAGTAACTTGCTGATTGTTATTGTTGTTTTGTGGCATATTGTTTTGTGGTTCGTTGCCACGAGAACGGTGCTGAGCATTTACAGTTAAACTAATTACTACTGCACAAATAGTAGATATTGTTTTGATAGTTGTTTTCATAATTTTTATTTTAATTGTTTTTTTAGTTGTATTATGGTTTAGTTATTTTATACAATGTGATTTATTTTAAATTAAAATTGACTATTTCATAATTTTTATTTTAATTGTTTTTTTAGTTGTATTATGGTTTAGTCATTTTATACAATGTGATTTATTTTAAATTAAAATTGACTGTTTCATAATTTTTATTTTAATTGTTTTTTTAGTTGTATTATGTTTTAGTCATTTTAAAAAATATGTTTTGTTTTAAATTAAAATTGTCTGTTTCATAATTTTCATTTTAATTGTTAAAAAAATAGTAGTTGATCGTGCTATTTCAAGCGGTGTGCCAAAACACTAATTTTAACACAACTTTACATTTCCACTTGGTAACTGGTCGGTTTTTGACCATAACTGGTAAATTAAGGTTCATTCACTTTAAACCTAATTTTAAAATAAAACGGCAAAAAACTCAAGTAAACAAAAAAATCGTATTTTTAAAGTTGATTAAATTAAACCAACAATGACATTAAAAAATTTACGTTTTCTAATACTAACTATTTGTTTTTTACAAACAGTTATTGCTCAAGTAAAAATAAACGAATATTCGGTATCTAATACCTTAAGTTTTGCGGGTACAACTTATGCCGATAATTTAAATAACCGACCCGATTGGATAGAATTACACAACGCATCAACCAATAGTGTAACAATTAGTGGTTGGTATTTAACAAATGACCCTGACAATGTAACCAAGTTTAAATTACCAGCTACAGCAACAATTACTGCCAACGGTTTTTTAAGAATTTGGTGTAAAGAAAAATACTTTATTAAAGATGCGCCAGGTAACTTACACACAAACTTTGAACTTACGCAATGCCTTGGCGAATATATTTTATTAACTGCAGCAAATGGTACTTCGCGTAAAGATTCTATTCAACTTAATTTAACACAATCAAACCACTCGTGGGGTCGCAAACCCGATGGAGCAGCAACTTGGAAGTTATTTGATAAACCATCGCCAGCAACAACAAACACCGTTCAAACTGCTTTCATCGATTATGTAGCTACGCCAGTTTTTGGAGCCCCTTCAGGCTTTAGTAACAGTAACCAATTAATTAGCATAACCTGCCCAACACCAAGTACAAGTACTATTTATTACACAACCAATGGGTCCGAACCCACAACTGCTTCAAGTATATACACTGCGGCTATTACTTTAACAACAACAACTGTTATACGAGCTATGGCTACCACAACAATTAGTGGCTATTTGTCAAGTTTTATGCAAACCAACACCTATTTTATAGGGCAAAACATTAACACTAATTATGGTGTAGTGTCGCTTAGTGGTGGTACATTATTAAAACCTTCTTTTACAAATTCTTTAAGTGCTAAAGTTGCTACTCATTTAGAGTATTTTGAGGGTGGACAATTAAAAACAGAATCGTATGGATTTGTAACTCATAACACTAATGATGTTTTTGGAACAAACAAACAACACGGTTTAGATTTTGAAACTGCCGATGATTATGGTTATAATAACGCACTAAAGCATCAGTTTTTTAGTGACTCTAAGCAAGGTAAAAGTACCCGCGCAAGTTTTGAACACGTGTTGCTAAAAGCAGCAGGCTCAGATAATTATGCCGATACCAGTAATGCTGGTTTGGCCGATACGCTAGGCACACATGTGCGCGATGTGTTTGCACAAACATTTGCACTAACTAATAATTTACATTTTGATGGGCGGCGTAATAAATTTACAATTACTTATGTAAATGGTTTGTATGCCGGCATTTACGATTTACGCGAACCTTTTGAAACATCATACATTAACCATTACTACAATGTTTTGTATGATAGCATTGATAATATGCAAACCACAAGTTCAAATGCTTTTAAAATTGAAAGTGGGAGTGATACGGCTTGGGTAACCTTATATAACTTTATAGTAACAAAATCGATGACAAACGTAGCCTACTACAACTACGTTGAAAGTAAACTAGATTTTAATAGTTTAATTGATTTTATGATTTATAACTCATACATGATTAATGCCGATTTTTTAAACAACAATGTAGCCCTTTGGCAATCGCGTTTAAAAACTGATAGCATTGGTAAATGGAAATACGCTATGGTAAATATGGATAATATTTACGGGTTTAAAAAAGGATTAGTTACTGGAATTACATCACCAAGCATTACTACTGGTCCTTGTGCCTATAATACATCAACAACAACAGCTGCCCAATCAGGTCACGCTGCAATAGTTGAAAAATTAATGACAAATCAAAAATTTAAAGATTTATACATTAATCGTTTTTCGGAACTACTAACTACAACATTAACTTGCGATAAATTAAAAGCACATTTAGCTTATTTAAAAACCTTATTAGCCAGCGAAATGCCTCGCCATATAGATTCGTTAGGCAATTCAAAATCAACCTTACTACAATGGAACAAAAACATTGATACTTTAAGCCAACGATTATCTACCCGTTGCAATAACATTAAAAGTAGTGTAGTTGATTGTTACGATTTATCGGGCCCATATAATTTAAACATCACTGTTTTTCCTCCCGAAGCAAATGCAGAGGTTTCGTTTGATGTATTTAAATCGCAATCATTTCCGTGGAGTTTAAATTATTTTGGAGATGTAAATGTTAAATTAAAACAACGTTTAATTGATACTGCTAAATACGAGTTTTCGCATTGGGAATTTGAACACCACATTCCAAATCCTTTAAAACCAATTGATAGTTTATCTCTATTAATTAAAACAAACGACAACATAGTTGTTTACTACACCGAAAAATACCCTGTAACATTGTTTCCTACAGGCTTTTCGCCAAACGGCGATGGCAATAACGATGTGTTGCGCTTAGTTGGTACACGTTGGGTAACCGATTTTATGGTTGAAATTTGGAATCGATGGGGCGAATTAGTTTACTCATCTACCGATGTTACAAGTGGATGGGATGGTAACTTTAAAGGCAACGCATCGCAAACTGGTGTGTATGGTTATGTTGTAAAATATACTGATGCAACAGGTACAGCTCAAATTAAAAAAGGTAACGTTACGTTAATTAGATAATGAAAAATACGATGTTTAAAAAAATAGTAATCAGTTTTTTAGTGTTAAATTTTGTAACTGTAAATGCGCAGGATATTCACTTTTCTCAAATAAACGAAACGCCATTATGGCTTAACCCTGCAAATGCGGGTTTAATGAATGGTTATTTTAGAGCCAATGTTAGCTACCGAAGTCAATGGGCATCAATGGGAAAAGCCTATCAAACAATGGGCTTATCTGTTGATGCGGTAACACTTAAAACAAATAAAAATAAAGGGTATTTAGGGATAGGTTTATTATTATTTAATGATAAAGCAGGCGTTGCAAAAATTGGAAGTACTATGGCCCAAATACATTTAAATGCCATAATAAAAGCAGGTAGTAACAGTAAACTATGTGGCGCAATGTATGTTGGCTTTAATCAAAATACGGCAAAGTATGGCAACTTATCGTTCGAAAATCAATACAACGGAAAAGAGTTTGATAACACAGTGGTTAATGGCGAAAATGTTGGGTATGTTAATTTTACATCGTCGGATGTTGGAGCTGGAGTAAATTATGAATACTCAAATGTTAAAGCCGATATGCAACGAAACGATGTGTTTAGCATAAAATTTGGTGGCGCTGTGCATCACATTAATCAACCAACTATGGCTTATAGCAGTAATTCTACTTACAAATTACCTATGCGAATTGTTGGCCAGGTAGAGTCGCGAATAGATATTAAAGGTACGCGCGCTAGTTTAAATCCTAGTTTAATTTACTTAAAACAAGCATCGGCTAGCCAACTAACAATTGGCACACACTTTATGGTTCGCTTTAAAAACGGAACTAAAAAAACAGGCGAAATTACCGAAACAGGTGTAAGTATTGGCATGTATTACCGCGTTAAAGATGCATTTATACCACAAATAAAAGTAGACATGGGTAACTACGCAATAGGCTTGGCTTACGATGTAAATACATCAAAATACCAACAAGCATCGCACGGTAAAGGTGGGTTCGAAATTTATTTAAAGTTTATGACTTTAGACCACGCTTTATTTCAACGTAAACGCGAACATAGCATACAATAATTAACTTGTTAATTGATTTGCCTTTTTGTTGAAAAACAATTTCGGCTTAAAGCTAGTGCTTGGTTATATTTGGTAATGGCTTTATTAGAAAAAGAAACCGAAAAATTATTTTACTCTATTGGCGAAGTTGCCAGTATGTTTGATGTGAATACCTCGTTAATACGTTTTTGGGAAAAAGAATTTGATGTTATAACTCCATCAAAAAACAAAAAAGGTAATCGTTTATTTACAAAAAAAGACATTGAAAATTTTAAACATATTTTTAATTTAGTTAAAGATAAAGGCTATACGCTACAAGGTGCAAAAGATAAATTAAAAGGAGGCATTAAACAAGCCGATGAAGTTAACCTAATAGTAATTGATAAATTAAAAAATATTAAAGAACAACTTTTGCAGTTACGAAACGAAATAAAATAATGATTACGTTTAAAAATCATTACTACTACACTAATTTAATTATATAACATGTTAAACAGAAAACTAGCCCCAAATTTTAAAACCATTGATAAAATTGATATTCAAAAAGTTGAAACTCATACATTAACAAATGGTATAAAAGTATATACATTAAACAGTGGTTCGCAAGAGTTAACAAAACTTGAATTTATTTTTAAAGCTGGTATGTATTACCAGCCAAAACCTTTAATTGCATCGGCTGCAAATAATTTATTAGAAACAGGTACAACAAAGTACACCGCTAACGAGTTATCAGATAATATAGATTTTTTTGGGTCGTTTTTTGAATGCTCGGTTGAGCAAGATTATTCGACACTTGCCCTTTTTAGTTTAAATAAGTATTTAGATAAAAGTTTGCACTATGTTGAAGAAATAATAAAAAACCCAACATTCCCTAAAGACGAATTTGACATATACATCTCTAATAAAAAACAAAAACATTTAGTAAATTCTCAAAAAGTTAACGTTGTGGCTCGCCGTAGGTTTACCGAATTGTTGTTTGGCGAAACACATCCTTACGGTATTGATGTTAAAACAGAAGATTTTGATACATTAAATTTAGATGAAGTAAAGGCTTTTCATAAAGCCTATTACCACGAAAAAAATTGTACCATAGTTGCCTCGGGTAAACTACCCTCAAATTTAATTGAGGTATTAAACCAATTTTTTGGAACAGCAAGTTGGGGTAATGCAACAACAATTGTTGAACCTAAAGTTGCACTACAAACAACAACGCAGTTAAAACATTTTATCGAAAAACCAGAGGCCATACAATCGGCAATTAGAATTGGTCGTATTTTGTTTAATAAAAAAAATCCAGATTATTTTAAATTCCAAGTATTAAATACTATTTTGGGAGGGTACTTTGGCTCTCGTTTAATGGCTAATATTCGCGAAGATAAAGGCTTCACTTACGGTATAGGCAGTGGCTTATCGGTACTAGTTAATAGCGGTTATTTTTTTATAAGTACAGAGGTTGGCGCCGATGTAACAAACAATACACTAACCGAAATTTACAAAGAAATTGCATTATTACGAACAGAACTTGTTGATGCAGATGAGTTAGAAACAGTTCGTAATTATGTGTTAGGGCAGTTTTTACGTAGTGTTGATGGCCCGTTTTCGTTAGCCGATAAATTTAAAGCCATTTGGGAATTTGGTTTAGATTATGATTATTTTGATAATTATTTTGAAGCCGTTAAAACAATTACACCCCAACAAATTAAAGAGTTAGCAAACACTTACTTGCAAGAAAAAGATTTAATTGAATTAGTGGTAGGTAAAAAATAGGTTTTTTAAATTTAATGTATGGAAGAAATTATTTTTTCAGTTCAAGACTCGCCCGAAGGAGGCTTTGAAGCAAAGGCTTTAGGCGAATCTATTTTTTGTGAGGCAGATACAATAGAAGAATTAAAAATTAATTTAGTAGATGCTGTTAAATGTCATTTTGATTTAGATAAGTTACATAAAATTATTCGTTTGCATATAACAAAAGATGAGTTAATTTCGGTTTAATTATATGACTACTGTGATGGGTGTAAAACTACAATGCAATATTTATTATATAAAAGTGTTGAAATTAATTAACGATTAAAATGGCTAAAATATTCATCATAGGTCCTGCATATCCATTACGTGGTGGCTTAGCAACGTTTGATGAGTTATTTTGCAATGCCTTTATTAATGAAGGCCATCAATGCGAAATAATATCATACAGTTTACAGTATCCAAATTTTTTGTTTCCTGGTAGCACTCAGTTCGATACTAGCGGAGTTGCTCCTAAAAATTTAAAAATTCACACCTTAATAAATTCGGTTAATCCACTATCGTGGTTAAAAACAGCTCGCTTTATTAAGCAACAAAAACCCGATTTTGTAGTTTTTCGTTTTTGGATACCTTTTATGGGGCCAGCCTTAGGTAGTATTGCTCGTTTAATTCGTAAAAACGGTATTAAAGTACTCGCAATTACAGATAATGTAATACCACACGAAAAACGAATTGGAGATAAACTTTTTGCAAATTATTTTATTAAAAGTTGCGATGGCTTTGTAACAATGAGCAAAGCTGTGATGACCGATTTAGAAAAATATACAAATACAACTCATAAAAAATATTTATTACATCCACTATATACATCGTTTGGCAATAAATTAGATAAAACATTTAGTCGCAAAACGTTAGGCTTAGCCATTGAAGATAACATTGTTTTGTTTTTTGGATTAATACGGCATTACAAAGGCTTAGATTTGTTGCTTGATGCATTTAACGAATTAAAACATTTACCCAATATTAAATTAGTAATTGCGGGCGAGTTTTATGAAGATAAACAACCTTACTTAAATTTAATTGAAAAATACCAGTTACAAAACAATATTATAATACACGCTAAATTTATAGCAAACGAAGATGTTAAGTTATATTTTTCGGCAGCCGATATGGTTGCTTTACCTTACAGAACAGCCACACAAAGCGGTGTAACACAGGTATCTTTTCATTTTGAGGTGCCAACATTAGTTACCAACGTTGGCGGCTTAGGCGAAATTATACCTGATAAAATTGCTGGCTATGTTGTAGAACCAACGGGTACGGCAATTGCGAATGGTATTATCGATTATTTTGAGAATAAAAGGCAAGCAATGTTTACCGAGGGAATGAAAAATGAAAAACAAAAATACGATTGGAAAATATTTGTTGATGAAGTTGTTAGTTTGTATAACTCTACAAAATAAAAAAAGCCCTATTCTAAAAAAGAATAGGGCTTTTTTGTAATTAACAAAAATGCTTAATCAATAATAATTTTTTTAGTTACTTTTTTTGAATTGTAGTTTAACTGAACAAAATAAACTCCAGCAGGAATTTTATTTCTTAAATCAAAATTTAAAGTAGTAACACCAGCATAAAATTCTTTATTTACAACAAGAGATTCAATTTCTTGACCGCAAATAGAATAAACTTTAGCAGTTACATTTCCATTACTTGCAGCATTAAATTTCACAGAAAACTGATCTTTTGCAGGATTAGGAAATAAGCTAACGTTTGCAATCGCTTCGTTTTGCTCAGCAACACCAACTGTACCAACAGTAATTGTACCTTTCATACCGCTACCTACGTGGTTTGCACATACATAATAAATGTTTGTAGCCGATGTGATGGTAAATGTAAATGCACTTGTTTTATTACCAAAGCCTGTGCTTAATGTAGTTGTTCCGCTAGCATTCCAAGTTGCTTGACTTACTTCTGAAACAGGGTGATTGCCACTTGCATTAATTGTTATAACATCTCCAACTAACGCATTTAATGATGACGGTGAAAAAGTTAACCCACTTGTAGTAATTGTGTAAGAAGTTGCATTCATTGCAAATGTTGCAATAGTTAATAAAATAATTGGGTAGATTTTTTTCATATGTTTTTTTTTAAATGGTTTATAATATATTAAAGGTAATAAATATTTTTTTAAATGCACCGATACTTTTAGTAATTGTAGCTTATATTTGAACCACAAAACAAACAAAATGATTATTAGAAGTAAAGCACCTTTACGTATTGGTTTAGCTGGTGGAGGTACAGATGTATCGCCCTATAGTGATATTTATGGAGGCGCCATTTTAAATGCAACTATTGATTTGTATGCTTATGCAAGTTTAGAACCATTAACTAATGGAAAGGTTGAATTTTGCATTGATGGTAAAAACTTAAATCTATCGGTTAGCTCACAAAAAGAATTAGAAATTGTTCATCCGTTCGAATTATTTATTGGAGTGTATAACCGATTAGTAAAGCAATTTAATTTAAAACCATTATCGTTTAAGTTAACATCATACATTGAGGCACCACAGGGCTCTGGTTTAGGCACATCATCTACAATAGTAGTATCGCTAATTGGAGCATTTGTTGAGTGGTTAAAATTACCATTGGGTAAATACGATATTGCTCAGTTAGCTTATCAAATAGAAAGAATTGATTTGAATATGAGTGGCGGTAAACAAGATCAATATGCCGCAACATTTGGCGGCATTAATTTTATGGAGTTTTTAAAAAACGATCAAGTAATTGTTAACCCTCTTAATTTAAAAGATGAAATTTTATATGAATTAGAGTTTAATTTACTTTTATATTTTACTGCAACCCAGCGTCTATCGGCCACAATTATAAACGAGCAAGTACAAAATGTACAAAATAATAATCAAAAATCGGTTGATGCAATGCACCACTTAAAAGAGCAAGCACAACAAATGAAAGATAATTTATTACGTGGCGACTTAAACAAAATTGGCGAACTATTGCACTTTGGTTGGACAAATAAAAAACAAATTGCACAATCAATTAGTAATGATTTAATAGATACTGTTTACACAACAGCCTTGACTAATGGGGCAACAGGTGGCAAAATATCGGGTGCTGGTGGTGGTGGCTTTATGTTTTTTTATTGCCCTGCGGTAACTAAAATAAAAGTAGCACAAGCTATCGAAAATTTGGGCGGTCGAGTGCAATCTTTTAAATTTACTAAACAAGGTTTAACTACCTGGACAAGTTTATCTTAACTTAAAAACAGAACCGATAATTACGATTTGTAATTTACAAAAAACAAAATTTGGGTATTAATATTATAAAATAATTAACTTAAGATTATCAAATTAGTTTTGATTTTTTTATTGTAACAATTTACAAATATTTTCCGCCCAAGTTTGAGGTGTAATGCACTGTGCAATGTTATGAGATTGCACACCCATGGCAACTAACTCAACATCAGTTTTTGCAAATATTTTTTGCATTGCTAACTTAATTTCAGAAATAGAATTTGGGTTAAATGAAAATCCATTATTATTTTCTTTTAAAAAACACTCGCTAGCACCAACCTCTGTACTTAATAATAACGGAAACCCAGCAGCAGCATATTCGTGAACTACAACTCCCCAAGGTTCAAATTTACTTGGCAAAATAAATACACCAGTTTTATTACTATAATTTTCTAAATCTTTTGGCTGCACAAATCCAAAATGTTTAATTTTTGGATGTTTAATTGGTTCAATATCGCCAACGCCTAAGCACCACAATTCCCAGTTGTTGGGATTTTCGACTTGCAATTCAACAAACGCTTGCCACAACTCTTTAATGCCTTTAAAATTGTAATACCTACCAACATATAACAACCGTTTTGGAAATACTTGTTGTTTTATTAGTTTTTGATTTTCATAAATTTGATTAAAATAATTAATATCGCAACTATAAAAATTGGTTAATATGTTAGCTGTTTTAAACCCAAGTTTTGACACATATTTTTTTTGAATTTGACCAGGAACCCAAGCGTGTGAAAATGTTTTAAGTAACGTAACTCTGCTAACAACGGTTGCAAGGTGTTGTTTTAATGTTCCTTTCCAATGCGTATCACACGTCATTATTGTTGGAATTTGATTAAAATAGGGTTTCGATATTTTTAAATAATCTTTGTCAATCCAACCACTGCAAACAATAAGAGATGGTTTTATGTTTAAAATTAAGTGCTGTAACTCATCAAAACTATAATCGGCTTTGTTATATATATTGATATTTTTAGAAAACTCAAAGTTAAATGGCGCCTCTTTATTTGTAGGCCAACGCACAATATGCACCTCGCCATATTTAGCCAACTCATTACAGCAGGCTAAAAAATAGGTTGCTATTTCGGTATATAAAAAAACAAACTTCATTTTTCACTTTTGTTGCGTTACAAATTTAAGCTTTAATCATAAAAAAGTCCATTCGATATATATCGAATGGACTTTTTTAAACCTTTAAGAAAACAACAATTACGCTTTTTTAGCGTAACGAGTTTTAAATTTATCAATACGACCAGCCGTATCTACTAACATATGTTTACCAGTATAAAACGGGTGAGATGTCATCGAAATATCTAATTTTACTAATGGATATTCAACACCATCTTCGTGTACTATAGTATCTTTAGTATCTGAACAAGATTTTGTTAAAAAAGTATATCCGTTAGACATATCTTTAAATATACACATTCTGTAACTTTCTGGGTGAATTTCTGCTTTCATATTATTTTATTCTATTAATTATTTCAATAAATTTGGAATGCAAAAATAGTAAATTATTCTGATTTACAATATATTTATCAAAAATAAAATAATTTTCTTTTAATTTCGTTATTAAAACATACTTTTACTTTCACAATGAATATTGCACTAAAAATAATCATAATTACTTGTATATCAATTAGTTTTATACATTGTAAAAAAGATAAATTATTAACAAACCCATCGGCAACCATTGCTTTTTCGCAAGATTCGATTTTATTTGACACCGTTTTTACAACTATTGGTTCAACAAC
>JAYSUQ010000062.1:0-17111 GCA_043718985.1 Bacteroidota bacterium
CATCTATTTTATGGCGCAGTTGGAGTTTTAAGGAAACTGCTGCAGAGGCCTTAAAATTAACAGCTAATGATATGAGTAAAAATGGTTTAATAGATGGTATAATTAAAGAACCATTGGGCGGAGTACATAACAACCATCAAGAAGCCTTTGCAACTGTGAAAGCCGAAATATTAAAACATTTAGCTGTATTAAAAAAACAAACTCCCGATGAACGAATAAATGCTCGAATTGAAAAATTTAGTGCTATGGGAGTTACTCACGAATTAACCGAAGATTAAATAAAATAAAAAGCATACAATTTAAACTAATTAAATTTAAAAAAATGGCAGACACAGGCGATATTAACATTGGATCAATTATAAGATTTAACAATGAGTTAATGCAAATAACCGATTGGCAACACCGCACACCAGGCAATTTAAGAGCATTTTATCAAGCTAACATGCGTAACTTAATTAACGGTAAACAAATTGAAAACCGTTTTAGAAGTGGCGAAGGTGTAGATATTGTTCGTGTTGATTTTAAACAAATGCAATACATTTATCAAGAAGGCGAATTTGCAGTTGTAATGGATAAAGAAACCTTTGAACAGGTATATGTACCAGTAACTTTATTTGGGCCAAGTTTTCAGTTTTTAAAAGAAGAAATGGAAGTTAAAATTAGTTTTGAAGGCGATAATGTTATTTTAGCCGAAGCGCCCACTTTTGTTGTTTGTGCAATTACATATACCGAACCTGGTATGAAAGGAGATACTGCCACGAGTACTTTAAAACCAGCCACTTTAGATAGTGGCGCAACCGTTAAAGTGCCTTTATTTTGTAACGAAGGCGATTTGGTAAAGGTTGATACAAGAACAGCTGCTTACGTTGAACGCGTAAAAAAATAACACACTTAGTTAATTTAGATAAAAAGCTTGTTTTGATATACAAAACAAGCTTTTTTTATTATTAACAAAAAAAATTAGGTTGAATTTTGAAAAACCTATTACTTAATTGTTTAATTTTGGATTAAATCTGTAAAAATAATTATTATGAAAAAAATCTACAAAAGCACTTTTGCCTTTTTATTATGTTTGGGAATTATCTCAACATTTAAAGCCCAAGTATCTGCTTATTCGTTTACACAAAATTCTGGAATATACAATGCTATTTCGGGCGGCACTGTTGTAGCTACTGCTACAGCTAATACTAACGCTGGCTCAATGGATGACTTTAACTACGCTGCCAACGCCATACCTTTTACTTTTATGTTTAATGGCATAGGTTATACTAATTTTATAATAAATTCAAACGGCTACTTAGTTTTTGGAACTGCTGGCGCAACAACTAACTATTTTCCAATTTCGGGCACGGGCGCTTATGCTGGCTGTATATCGGCTTGGGGTGGCGATATTAATAGTATGTTTTCATTAGGCACATCGTCTCTTACTGGTAGTATTAGGTACGAAGTATTTGGAGTAAGCCCAAACCGACAAGCAGTTATACAATTTGCTAACTTTAGAACTGATTATGGCAACAGTACAACTGATGCTTATAAAATTAATTTTCAAATATATTTAGAGGAAACAACAAATAAAATTTCTATTGTTTACGGTCCAAATTCATTCGCAGCAGGAACTACTGCGGCAAATGGCGCAAAAGAAATTGGATTAAGGGGTGCATTAAACACCGATTATAATAACAGATTAAATGCGACTACAGTTTTATTTGGAAGTTCAGTTTCGGGCACAGTAAACACATCGTCTCAAGCACATAATACTGCATTAACAACACCTGGTATGCCAACAAGCGGCTTGGTTTATGTTTTTACGCCACCAGCGCCGCCAGCCTGTCCAGCACCAACCCAATTAACAAATACAGCTTTAGCACCAACAACAGCTAGTTTTAGTTGGACTGCAGGCGGTAGCGAAACAAATTGGGATATATATTATGGAGCGAGTCCATTAACAATACCAACACCAACTACTGCACCTACCACAACTGTTGCTTTAACAACAGTTAATTTATCTGGCTTATCGGCAGCAAGCCCCTACTCTATTTATGTTAGGGCAAAATGTGGCGTTGGTAATTATAGTAATTGGAGCTTAGTTACAAATTTTAACACGCCTTGTTTAGCAGTAAACGTACCTTATCTTCAAGATTTTGAAACTGTTACTGTACCTGCATTACCTGCATGTACTACAATACAAAATGTGGGTACTGGTAATAATTGGGTAACAAATAGCCCAGCAGGTACAAGTGGTTTTAATACTAAAGCACTAACTTATATTTATAACTCGACTAATGCAGCCAATGCCTGGTTTTATACACAAGGGTTAAATTTAGTTGCTGGCACTGCGTATCGTTTATCATATAACTATGCAAACAGAGGAACTACTTTTCCTGAAAATTTAAAAGTAAGTTATGGTATGTCGCCAAACGCAACAGCTATGACAACTACATTAACAAACCACCCATCAATATTAACTGGCACAATTACAAATAATTTTGTTGATTTTACGCCATCAACAACTGGTGTGTATTATGTTGGATTTAATGCTTACTCACTTAGCAATGAGTTTTATTTATATGTAGATGATATTATTGTAGATTTAAAACCTGCTTGTGTAACAACACCAGTAGCGGGTGTTATATCGGGCCCTGCAACCGTAAACTATAACTCAGTAAATAGTTATTCTATTTCTCCATCGGCAGGTAACTTACAATGGTATTCGAGTGCAACTACAACAGGCACCTGGGCTGCAATAGCTGGTAGTACAGGTTCTATTACAAATATTACAGCATCAACTGCTGGCACAGTTTATTACAATGTAATTGCTTCATCATTAGGTTGCCCTAACGATACGGCAAATGTAGCTTTTGCAGTAAGTGTAGCTTTTACAGGAAACGATGTATGCGATGCAATACCATTAACAATGGGAGTATCAACTTTAACATTTGTTCCTATGGGCGCAAATGTTCAGGTTGGCGAAGTTGTGCCACCAAATACAGGTTTAACATCTAATACAGGTTGGGGTGCTAACTTAACATTAAATAATACTATATGGTTTTCATTTACAGCTCCAGCATCGGGTCACGTAAGCGTGCAATCGCCTGGTTTTGACACCCAGTTAGCATTATGGAACACATCACTTTGTAGCTTTTTATTATCGGCGCCTAATGCAACTTTAGTTGCAGCTAATGATGATGATGCAAATTATACCACACATAATGGTGCTCAATATTCGTCGTATTTAACTGCAGCTTGTTTAACGCCTGGTGTAACTTATTATATTCAATTAGATTCTTATGCAGCAGCAACCATAAACGATTCCACTACAATTGTAATTACAGATTTAGGAACATTAGATGCATCTTTTACTGGCTTAGCTGCTAATTATTGTACAATTGATGGCAACGCAACTTTAACCCCCGCAACAATTGGTGGTTTATTTACAGTAAACACAAGCACTAATGCTATAACTGCATTTTCGCCATCAGTAACTGGTGTAGGTACTTTTACAGTGAGCTATGCCTTACAAGGTTGTGTTACAAAATCTGTTACAAATGTTGCAGTTTGTAGTGGGTTAAAATCTTTAACTAAAAACGAAGGCGTTTTAATTTACCCTAACCCAACTATTGGGGAGGTTACTATTGAATTAAATAACATTGCGAATAACACTACTTTTGAAGCTTATGATGTTATTGGAAAATTAATGATAAAAGAGATTTTAACTAAAGAGAAATCAACAATAAACATCTCAAAATTAAATAATGGAATTTATATTTATAAATTATTAAACGAAAATAAAATTATTAAAACTGGTAGTTTAATTAAAGAGTAAAAAATTTAATGAAATTAAAAAAAGCCTTTGTAATGTTGTTTACAAAGGCTTTTTTTGTTTAAACTTTAACAGTTTAAAAACAAATTGCATGTAATATAACACGCTATTTTTCTTATTTTTGAATACAATAAAAAAACAAAAACAAATGGCTATTTTTCGAAAATTACTTTTTATTTTATCAATATATTTTGCCGTAAATTTAAATGCGCAAGTATCTAATTACGGATTTTCACAAAGTACAACAACATACACTAGTGTTTCTGGAAATGTTTTAGGCACTACCGCAAGCGATGAGCAACGTTTTACCGACCCAACAATAACTGCTGGCTCAACAACAATATTATCGGGTGTTGGCTTGCCAATTGGTTTTAACTTTACTTATGATGGCGTAGTTTATGATCGGTTTGGAATTTGCACAAACGGATGGATATCATTAGGGCAAAGTGCATTAGGTGCTCAAGCTGTAAATATGCAATCGGCAAGTACAAGCAATCCTATTTCATCTACCTCAACCGTATCGGCAAATATGCAAGCTAAAATTGCGGCTTTAGGTAGAGATTTACAAGGTCAAACTGGCTCATCAATAACCTATACAACTTTAGGGGCAACGCCAAATAAAACTCTTGTTATACAATGGAATAAATTTAGAAGATTTAGCGGTACTGGCGAAAATTTTTCGTTTCAAATAAAATTACAAGAAACAAGTAATGTAATTGATATTGCATATGGCACATTTACTACATCTAACACCACTGCTAACGTTGCGCAAGTTGGTTTAAGAGGCTTTACAAACACAGATTATAATAATCGTTTAATTGTAAATAATACAAACACTTGGGCAACATCAACAACAGGTTCGGTAAATAACTCAAGTGTTAGTTTTTTAAATACACTAGTTCCCACTAACGGTCAGGTTTTTAGATGGATGCCTTCTATAGCGTGTTTAGGAACTCCAAATGCAGGAATGGCAACGGCAACAAAAACGAGTATTTGCACAACTTCTACTGTTGGGTTATCGTTATTAGGTGCCACAACTGGACAATCGGGATTAATGTATCAATGGTTTTCGTCGGTTGATAATGTAATTTGGGATACCATAATAAACGAAACAAATAACACTTCAGTACAAACAATTTCAACTACAAACTATTTTAAATGTGTACTAACTTGTGGTGTAGCATCTGCAACATCAGCACCAATTCAAGTAACATTAAATTCGTATACTAACTCAGTACCTTATTTTGAAGGTTTTGAAAATATTTTATCAACCAACGAAATGCCAAATTGTTCGTGGCAAATAACTAACTCAATAAAATGTAATACAAATATTAACGCTGCTTCTAATAATAGATTTGCAAAAACAGGATCGAAATTTGCGAACTTTGCTTGGAATACAAATGTAGCAGGCGATTATTTTTTCACCAATGGAATTCAGTTAAATGCAGGCGTTAATTATTATGCATCGGCCGATTATGTTACTGATGGTGCTTTAGGGTGGAGTGAATTTAGTTTACAATATGGCACATCTCAATCTGCTGCTACAATGACTAATATTGCATCTACAACAGGAACATTAACAAACACAATTTACAACAACTTAGCTGGTACATTTAGTGTAACAACAAATGGCTTATATCATATTGGAATAAAAGCAATTGGCGATACAGTGCCATTTTATTTAAGCTTTGATGATTTAAGTATTGTTGTGTTGCCAAACTGCACCACGCCTCCAAGTATTGGTACAATTGCAGGACAAGCAACTATAAATACGGGGTCGTCAAATACGTATTCGGTTTCGACTGCTATTGGGAATTTACAATGGTATAAAGGTTTAACATTAACTGGGCCTTGGGTTGCCATACCAAATGCTACAAACACAAGTGTAACTATATCTCAATCAACGGCAGGTTCATTTTATTTATCGGCCATTGCATCAACAATTGGTTGCGTTAGCGATACCGTAAATAATCCGTTTTTAATAAATGTAATAGTTGTAGCAAATAATGTTTGTAGCGCTGTTCCGCTAACGGTTGGTACCTCATCAGTTTCTTACTCTGTATATGGTGCAAGTAATCAGGTAGGCGAAGTTGTGCCGCCAACAACAGGCGCAAGTACAAATACAGGTTGGGAAAACTCGGTACTAGATAATACTCTTTGGTTTTCGGTAATTGCTCCATCATCGGGCAACATTAGTATTCAATCTTCAGGTTTTGATTCTCAATTAGCGTTATGGCAAACAAACACTTGCAGTGGTTTACTATCAAGTACAACAGCAACACTTTTAGCCGCAAACGATGATGATCAAAATTACATTGCACATAATGGCACTCAATATTCATCGTATTTACAAGCAACTTGCTTAACCCCTGGTGTTACTTATTATATTCAGTTAGATTCGTTTGACCCAGCAACAACAAGTGATACAACGCGTATTAAAATTGTTGATTTAGGCTTAGTTGATAAATCGTTTACAGGATTAAATACTACTTATTGTTTTGCAAATAGTGCTACTACATTTACACCTGTAACCGCAGGAGGTATATTTACTATTAACACAAATACAACTTCGGTAAGTGCGTTTACACCTTCATTAGCTGGTGTTGGCACTCATACTATTACTTATAATTTATTTGGTTGTAGCACTACATCAATAACTACTGTTAAAGCAACGCCAACTATTTTAATAAACGGCACAGCAGCACCTATTTGTAAAGGTGCAACTGCAACGTATACAGCTAGTGGTGCAACTACCTATGCCTGGTTACCAGCGGGTGGCAGTGCTACAATTGCAGTTGTTGCCCCTACAACATCAACAAACTATACAGTAACAGGTACAACAAACGGTTGCAGTGCAAAAGCATTTGTGAGTGCTACAGTTATTGCAAGCCCAACTGTTACAGTTAATTCAGCTACAATTTGTAACGGTAACTCGGTAAATTTAATTGCAAATGGCGCAACAACTTATAGTTGGAATACAAGCGCAACAACATCATCAATAAATGTTAGCCCTACAGCCTTAACAAAATACACTGTTACGGGTACATCTTTAGGATGCTCTACTACAAAAACAACATCGGTAATAGTTTATACAGTGCCAGTTATAACTGCAGGTGCAAACAAAACTATTACCTGTGCCAGTTCAACCGTATTAATAAATGGGTCGGGTTCGGCAGCAAGTTATACATGGGTTGGTAGTGGCATAATAACTGGTTTAAATACAACAACTGCAACTATTGGTAGTGCTGGTATTTATACATTAACAGGCTCATCAAACGGATGTTTATCAAACTCAATTACTGTAACTGTATCAAACAGTGTAGGTGTGCCAACACTTGCCGTATCGCCTACATCAAATATTTGTTTAGGTAACTCAACAAACTTATTAGTAAATACAACAACAGGTAACTCAATTATGTGGAGCACTGGTGAAACAACAGCTAGTATTAGTGTTACACCAACAACTACTACAAATTATTCGGTAGTTGTTACAAACACATTAAGTAATTGTATTGCAACAGGTAATGTTTTAGTAACAGTTAATACTGTGCCTACAGCAAGTGCAAATGTTACACAAACCATAACGTGTGCAACCCCAACTATTACATTAACTGGGGCGGGTGTTACAACATACAGTTGGAGTGGTGCGGGCATTGTATCGGGCATTAATACATCTAATGCTTTAGTTAACACTGCTGGAACTTACTCATTAATTGGGCAAACTAACGGATGTGTATCAAATATGGCAATCGTTACAGTTACATCTAACACTGTTTTGCCTATATTAACGGTTACAAGCAATACAGCAATTTGTACTGGAAAAACTATTACATTATTAGCAACATCTAACCCAACAACAGTAACGTATGCTTGGGCGCCAATTAGTTCAACTTCAAAAAGTATAACAATAACTCCAACTATTACCACTAATTATTTTGCAACCGTAACAAATACAACTAACGGCTGTGCTGCAACAAATAGCATAACTGTAACAGTAAATAATACGCCAACATTAACAGTTAATTCGGCAACTATTTGTAATGGCAGTGTAGCTACATTAACAGTAAATGGCGCCAATACCTACACTTGGATGCCAGGATTTGTAAACGGAACAACTTATACTACAAGCCCAAACATTACGTTTGATTACACTGTAACAGGCAAATCAGCACAAGGTTGCACCAATGTTGCTACAACATCAATATATGTAAATAACGCGCCTATTGTTACTGTAAATAACGCTACAACTTGTGCAGGTATACCAGTTACGTTAACCGCAAATGGGGCTAATACATATAGTTGGAGTAATAACGCAGCAACACAAAGCATAACCGTAACGCCTACAACACAAACAACATATACAGTTACAGGTTATATTGGTAGTTGTTTTGATGAGCAAACAGTAACTATTACAACTAATGCAACGCCAACAATAACAAGTTCAACATTTACAAGCCCTTTATGTAATGGCTTGTGCGATGGAGGTTTAAGTGTTACTGCAACTGGTGGTACAGGAAATTATTTTTATAATACTTCGTTTGGCTCAACTGTTATGCCTGCAACAAATTTATGTGCAGGCATTTATACGGTTAATGTTACTGACGATAATAATTGTGGCTCGTCAGTAGCCGTAATTACAATAAATGAACCTAGTAAATTAACAACAACATTTAGTTTTACCAACGCTAGTTGTGGTAGTTGTGCAGATGGTGCTGCAGACGCTTTAATTACGGGTGGCATTACTCCATATATATTTTACGAATGGATTAATGGGATAACAACACCATTAAACAATAATATTTTGCCTGGTTGTTATTCGTTTACGGTAACCGATAGTAATGGATGCCAAGATACATCATCAGTATGTATTAGCTTTGGAACAAATTTAAAATTAGTATCAAATCAAAATAGAATAATCGTTTTTCCAAACCCACTATCTAACAAATTAGTTGTTGAAATTTATGATTTAAAACCAAACACTGTTTTTGAAATTTATGATGCATTAGGTAAGTTAGTTTTCACAAAGATAATTGAAACAGAAACAACACCAATAAATACTACAAACCTATTTGAAGGTGTTTATTTATATAAAATTTTAAATAAAAATGGTTTACTAAAAACTGGTAAATTAATTAAAAATTAAAAAAACAGTATACCTAAAACACGTTTTGTTTAATAATACTAACCCAAACACAAAAGCAATTTATTTTAAAATGCAATTTCAACCTTTTTGTAAATTTAATTGAACTAATAAAATACAAGAATTGAACTGTTAATTATAAATTAAAAAAAAGTAAATTTAACCACATCAATAAAACACTAATGGAAAATAATATAGTAGATGCATTTGCTGAAATGAATTCAAAGCTCTCAAAAAGTTACCAAACTCTTAATCAAATTGCCGATGTAGATATTGCCACGTCGGCAAAAACTGCAATTTATACAGAAGATAAGTTAACGCTTTATAAATATGATAGAGAAACTGAGGCGACGTATAAAACACCAGTATTAATTGTTTATGCGCTAGTAAACACCTACAAAATGTTAGATATACAGCCTGATAGAAGCTATATTAAAAATTTATTAAACGCAGGATTAGATGTTTATTTAATTGACTGGGGCTACCCAACAAAGGCCGATAAATTTACAAGTTTAGATGATTATGTAAATGGCTACATTAATAATTGTGTTGATTTTGTTAGAAAAAAAAACAGAGTCGAAAAAATAAACATTTTAAGTATTTGCCAAGGTGGTACTATGAGTGTTATTTACGCTTCGCTTTATCCAAATAAAATAAAAAATTTAGTAACTCATGTTACCCCTATTGATTTTAGTACAAACGATGGCTTGCTTTTTAAATGGAGTAAGGATATGGATTATGATAAATTAGTTGCTGGTTTTGACGGCTTAATACCAGGCAATTTTTTAAATCAAGGGTTTGATATGCTAAAACCAATGATGAAAATAATGAAACAACAAACACTAACAAACTCATTAGATGATAAAGATAAGTTGTTAAATTTTTTGCGTATGGAAAAATGGATTAGCGAAAGTCCTAACCAAGCAGGCGCTTGCTTTTTACAGTTTATGAAAGATTTGTATCAAGAAAATAAATTAATAAAAGGCGAATTAGAAGTTGGTGGTAAAAAAGTAAATTTAAAAAACTTAACTGCTAATTTATTAAATATATATGCAACCGAAGATCATTTAGTGCCACCAGCTGCAACAATACCTTTAAACGATTATGTTGGCAGCAAAGATAAAGAATTATATAGCTTTAAGGGTGGGCATATTGGTGTGTTTGTTGGTGGTAAATCTCAAAAAGAATTAGCACCTGCAGTTACAACGTGGTTAAAAAAACGAGATTAATTGTAAAACAAAAAAACTTACAACTATACCAACAAAAAAAGCATCCATAAATAATGAATGCTTTTTTTATTACACAGCAATTAGGATATTATTTTACAAAAATTTAATTGTTTAACATAACTGGCATTACTAGCATTAACACATCTTCGGCTGGATTTGCTTTTTGTGTAGGCACAATAATACCTGCACGATTTGGTGCGCTCATTTCAATTGTAATTTCATCACTTTCTAAATTAGATAACATTTCCATTACAAATTTTGAATTAAAACCAATTTCCATGTCTTCGCCAATATAGGTACAAACCAATGTTTCGTGTCCTTCATTTGCAAAATCTAAATCTTCGGCAGATATGGTTAATTGACTACCTGCAATTTTTAAACGAATTTGATTTGTTGCTTTATTTGCAAATACACTCACGCGGCGTATAGCTCCTAAAAATGAGGTTCTATCAACTGTTAATTTATTAGGATTTTGTTTAGGAATAACGGCTTCGTAGTTGGGATATTTACCATCTATTAAACGGCATACTAAATTAATATTACCAAAACTAAAATACGCATTGGTTTTATTAAATTCAACTTTAACAGCATCATCAATACCTCCTAATAACGTTTTTAAAACATTTAAAGGCTTTTTAGGCATAATAAATGATGAGGATACACCAGCCTTAGCATCATTGCGAGTATATCGCACTAATTTGTGTGCATCAGTTGCTACAAAAATCGAACTCTCTTCGTTAAACTGGCAAAACACACCACTCATAACTGGGCGTAAATCATCGTTACCTGTTGCAAAAATAGTTTTATTAATAGCATTTGCTAATACATCACTTTTTATAATTACCGAAGATGCCGAATCTACCTTTGGTAATTTAGGATACTCATCGCCATTATGACCAGTTAATGTATAATCGCCTGTTTCTGTTTTTAATTTTGCGCTAAATTTTACACCATCAATTATAAATGAAATTGGTTGCTCGGGTAAATTACTTAACGCATCTAACAATGTTTTTGCTGGTATGGCAATGTTTCCGTTTTCGCTACTTTCAACTTTTACACTTGTTGTAATTGTTGTTTCCATATCACTTGCAAAAAGTGTAAGGTTGCCGTCTTTTAAATCAAACAAAAAACAATCTAAAATTGGGATAGAATTACTTGAGTTTAAAACGCCACTTATTGACTTTAGGTGCTTTAATAATGTGCTTGATGATATAACAAAATTCATATATAAGTTAATTTAAAGTTGAAAAATTATTTGACTAAATATACCGTTTTAGCTCAGGTTAATTTTATTTTTTTTTAGAGTATTTATCCACTATTTTTTAACAGTTTTAGCTGGTAAAAAATACCTGTAGGTTTGCAAAAGTTTACCAAAAACATAAAATTGCGCTATGGCAAAATCTTTTCCGTCGTTATATTTAATATAAATTCTATCAACATCATATTTGTAATTTTTACCGTATTGTTCGTTTTTAGCTATAATTGGTTGTTTGTGATACAACTCGCACACATTTTTTTTGTTTTGTTTATCAGTAATAGTTATGGTTACAAACGGTAAACCTTGTTTAGATAGCGAATCAACAACATGATCTTTTTTACTTAAAATAACTTCGTTATTAATATTTTGATAATAAGCAATGTATTGTTTTAAACTAGTTTCATCATAAATTAAATTGGCGCCTGAATAGTTTTTTACCGAAAATGTTTTAGTATCGGCAATATCAATAACAAACGAAGAGTCTTTCATTTCGTGCAAATCAACTTTAATTTGTTTTAATTGCAAAGGCGTGTAATCCATCACTCCTCTATCTCTCCAATCTAAAAAATCGGTATGGTAGCGTGTGTTTAAAAAACCTTCAAAACCACGTATGTATGTTATAAATGGCTCTTCAAAATTTTTATCGTTATTAATATCTGTTAAAATCATATAAGTACCCGTATGCTCTTGTGTTGTGTGCCCTACATAATATTGTTTTATTTTTTCTCCTTTACTATAAATTTCTATTTTGGTTGATTTTGCCGTCATTGTTTTAATAACATTTTGGCGTGCCATTTTTGATACGGGCGATTTTACACTAACCGAAGCTATTGTTTTTAGTAAAATATCAACGCCATCATAACGCGCTATGTGTTCATCATCTACATACCAAACTTTATTTTTTTTAGTTAAGGTTAAAGTGCCGCCTTCCTTATCGGCCATAAAAATTTTATCAATTGATGCGGTATCTTTTACTGCAAAATCGCTAGCCTCTGTATTTAAGGTAGATGTTTTACGTTTGTTTTTAAACACAAATAAAGATGCAATTACTAATACTAGTAAAATTAAAATGGTTATTAATGATGATTTTTTCATTTAATTATTTTATAAAATTATAATAGGGGAATTATGGTTTATGCGGCGTATTTTTTTTTGCGTATGTAAAATTGCATTAATCCAAAAAATAGAATTATAAGTAAAGGTAAGCCAACATTTATTAGTTTCCATTTAGTTTTTTGTAGGGCAATTTTCTTTTTATCTAATAGTCGTAATTTAATTTCGCGCGAGCGTAATTGCAATAACCCTTCGTCGTCTAATAAATAATTCATACAGTTTAATAAAAAAGTTTTGTTTGCAAATTGCTGGCGCATGTATATATCATAACCTGTTGGATAAATCATCCCTGTGCGTGGTTGGTATTCGTTTTTTGCAATATCGCCATCGGCAACCACAATCATTCGGGTAGGTTTGCTATTAAATTTAACATCAAATGCCGTATCCTGCATAAAGCGTGCGGGTATTCTGTTTTTATAAACCGATTCAAAGTTACCCTCAAGCAAACAAGCAACATTTTGAAACGGTTCTTTATATTGATCTTCTTTAGGCTTAAACTTTACCATACCTAAAGATATGCGTGCGGGTGTGGGTTGCGTTTTAGTATATTTTGAAGTTTGTAGTAAGATCGTTTTGCGTACATTTTTCGCAAAAACGGTATCGAGTGTTCCTACAAATTCTGTTTTAATTAAATCTAAATTTTTAACTATTGGGTGGTTAGCTGTTGGCAAAAGTAACGGAAAGTATGGAAACGGAAACTGTTGAAAATTTGGTTGCCCTGCTTTAAAGCCCACATTTATTGGCACACTCGAGCATTGCAAATCCATTACCAATGTTGGGTTTAAGCGCACACCATATTTAAATAAAATATCATCTAAATTTATTTCGTTTCTAAAGCCTAATGTGTAACCTCTTAAATTTAAAGTATCTCTATTTGTAAATACAGGATCTATTAGCCACAACACCTTACCACCATGCATTACAAATTGATCTATTATAAACTTATCTTTTTCGTCAAAAGCCGAATCGGGCTGTGCAATAACAATGGCGCTCGCCTCTTTTAATGCGTATAATTTATTGTTTATTTTACAACGTGCTACATTATAATATTCGGTTAACGAGCGCATAAAATCTGCTGCTCTAATTGTGTCTAATTCATCGTGCCCTTCAATAAATAATACTTCTGGTTTTTTTAAAATATCGTTTTTTCTAATGGCATTTGTTAAACCATATTCCATTTCTTGTACCGAGTTGTTAATAGATTGTTCTTGCTCGTAACCAACTTGGCGTTTATAAATTTGCCAAACACTTTCGCGGTTTTTATAGGTTACCACAGCACCTGGCCAAATTAATGTTTCTGATGTTTTATCGCTCGTTTTATCAACAATTTGCTCGGGCATAATGCCTTTGTCGTATAATTCTTTTTCGAGTTTAGCAACCTCATCTTTGTTGGTGTTTTCTGATGGATTTATAAATTCGTATTCTAAATTATTGTTTGAATAAGCTCTAAATTCATCTAAAATTTCTTTAGTTTCGTTTTTTAATCGGGTAAAGCTTGGATTAAAATCTCCTTGTAAATAAACTTTTATATATATAACATCTTTAACATTTAATAATAATTTGCGGGTAGATGGCGATAAGGTGTATCGTTTTTCTGATGTTAAATCAAAGCGCTTAAATATAAAAGAACATACAAAATTTAACAATATTAGTATAGCAACTACCGCTGTTAGTAATGCAATATCTTTTCGTTTTTGAGTCAATTTTGTTTTTGTCATTACCACTTTCTACTTTCTATTACGAGTTTAGACAATCCGTTAAATAAAATAATCACGCTTAAAAAATAAATTACATCGCGTGTATCTATTACGCCTCGACTCATACTCAAGTAATGTTCATTCATCCCTAAATTTTTAACAAGGGCATCGTACTTGCCAAAAATACCCGATGAGGTAATAAACTCAAAACCAATATACATTATAAAACACAGCAACAATGCCATAATAAAAGCAATAACTTGGTTTTCGGATATGGCCGAAGCAAAAATACCAACAGCTACAAAACCTGCTCCTAAAAACAATAAACCTAAATACGAACCCCACATACCTCCAGTATCAATATTGCCTTTTGGGTAGCCTAATTGATGTACCGAGTAATAATACACCAACGTTGGCAAAAGCGATACCATAACTAAAATTAAACCTGCAAAATATTTAGCTAACACAATTTGCAACTCAGTTAATGGGCGAGTTAATAATAACTCTATAGTGCCAGTTTTTTTTTCTTCCGAAAAACTACGCATTGTAATTGCTGGAATTAAAAATAAATATATCCAAGGCGCTAATACAAATAACGAATCAATGTTTGCAAAGCCGTTATCTAAAATATTTGATGCAGCGCTATCAGATGGCACCAACCACATAAAAGCGCCAATGCCCGTTACAAAAACACTAATGGCAATGTAACCAATAAGCGAACTTAAAAAACCTCTTATTTCTTTAACTAATAATGTAATCATACAACTTTCAAAAATAACATTTTTTTTGAGATGAAATAGCAACAAAATCGCACAGGGCTATTGGCAAATTATATTAAAAAATAGTTTACTTTTAGTGCATAATGAAAAACATTTCAAATTTCACATCCTATTTGTTTCACCCTTTGTTAATGACAACTTATGGTTGCTTAATACTATTTTTTTGCATACCAGGTAGTGTTTACGATTCGTTTACGCCCTTACGTTTAAAATTTATTATTACAGGTATTGTGTTTGTTTTATCGTGTTTACTGCCAATACTTAATTTACTATTATTACTAAAATTAAACTACATAACATCACTAAAAATTGAAACCCGAACCGAGCGAATTATGCCATTAATTATAACCTCTGTTTTTTATTTTGGCTTATATTATTTATTACTCGATTTAAATATTTGGCCAACCATAAAATTATTTGTTTTAGGCGCAGGAATATGTATTTTATTAGCAGGCATAATTACAATTTGGTGGCAAATAAGTGCTCATTTAATTGGTATTGGTGGTTTAATAGGTGCATTTATAGCTCTATGTTATTATGTGCAATTACCTGTTTTATTTATTATTTGTGTCTCTATATTAATTGCTGGCATAGTAGGCTTTGCGCGTTTGCAATTAAATACACACACTCCAAATCAAATTTATGTAGGCTTTAGTTTAGGTGCCATTACACAGTTTTTGCTTTTTTTTATTGCTCAACATTTTAATTTTTAAAAAATGAATCTAATAACAGGGGCAACTGGCTTAGTAGGCGCACATTTAGCATTAACCTTATTGCAACAAGGCCAAAGTGTAAAAGCTACAAAGCGTTACAATAGTGATGTATTAAAAACAAAAAAATTATTTAACTATTACACAACCGATTACGAAAACTTATTTAATAAAATTATTTGGGTAGAAGCCGATATAAATGATATTTACACTGTTTTAGATGCCTTAGAAGGTGTTGATACTGTTTATCATTGTGCAGGTTATGTTTCGTTTGAAAAAAAAGAATGGCACAACCTACAAAAAATTAATGTTGATGGTACTGCAAATATCGTAAATGCTTGTATTGATAAAAAAATTAAAGTTTTGTGCCACGTTAGTTCAATTGCTACAATATCTAATGCCGATGTTACAAAAAACATTAGTGAAACCGTTTTTTGGAAATCGAGTCCTACACAAAGTTTATATGCAATTAGTAAATATAACGGCGAGCGCGAGGTGTGGAGAGGTATTGAAGAAGGATTAAACGCCGTAATTGTAAACCCAGGTATTATTTTAGGTCCAGGTTTTTGGCAAACTAGCTCGGGCAAAGTATTTAATACGTGTTACAAAGGCCTACCATTTTATACAAAAGGCACAAGTGCTTATGTTGATGCGCGAGATGTTGCTGAATGTATGGTAAAGTGTGTTGAACAAAAGTTATTTAATAACCGTTACATTTTAATTGAAAATAACTACACGTTTAAGCAATCTTTTGATATCATTTTAAATAAATTTGGTAAAAAATTAGCGTATATAAATGCAAATAAAATTGTTTTAAAATTTGCTCAATTTTTTAATTACATAAACTCAACAATAACTGGTAAAGCACAAGTAATAACAAGCGATACCATAAATGGAGCCTTAGAACAAAACACCTACTCCAACAAAAAAATATTAACAGCAACCAACCATCAATTTATTAGTTTTGATAATAGTGTTGAGTTTTGCTGCAACGCATATTTAAATGATTTAAAAAATGTATAAAATTTCAAACACCTTTATTAGTTGCTTAGTAATAATACTATTAAATAATAAATGTAAAACACCCGAAAAAACAACATTAACAATACCCGATGTAATTGAATTAACGCCACCGCAACCACCCAAAACACAACAAGCAATAACAACCAATAATGCAAATTTGCAAACAGATTATGCCCCTTTTACAACCTATATTCCCGATTCGATAACTACAATAACACTAAATTTAGTGGGCGATTTAATGTGCCATTTACCGCAAACTACTAACGCTAAACTAAGTAATGGCGAGTATAATTTTGATGCTAGTTTTGAGTACATAAAAACCTATTTACAAAATGCCGATTT
>JAYSUQ010000063.1:0-5592 GCA_043718985.1 Bacteroidota bacterium
TCTGTGAAATGAGGGCATATTGAGAAATTTTTGAAACTTTTTTCAAAAATATGCTTTTCACAGGCATTTATTTTTTTGTTAACTTTCGGATAGTTGTGACTATTTATGTACTTTTTTACAATCTGGAAAAATTACAATATCACACAAATCGGGTAATGTTTCGCTATGCCCATCATCATTAGTTGCTACAATATTTTGCAAACAAATTTTAGTTGCTAGCTTTTGTTTTTTTGTTAAAAATTTAATTGTTTTTTCGGGAAAGGTGTTTCCAATTACGGGTGCTTTAAAATTATTTTTACCATCGTTGTAATAAATAGAAAACGATTTAATAGCTTTTTCGTGTGGGTTGCCATATTTATCAAAAGCCACAACTTTATATTCACTTTCATCAAAGGCAGCTTTAACAAAGGTGTTTTCTTTTTTTATTTTAATAGATTTTACCTCGCTTACTTGTTGCGAAAAACCAGTTAAGGCTATCGTTAATAAACATAAAATGAGTGCGCTTGATTTCATAATAGTTTTAACAAATTGTTTTATGCAATTAATTTATCATTAATAAAGGCAATCATATCTGTAACCGAATGGTTAGGCTCGTTTACTTTTGTTAATTTGGTAATTGCTTTTTTTAAATCGTTAGGTTGCAATTCTGTTTCCATTTCTTGTATAACAGTTAATGCTTCAAAAGATACAAGTAAATCGTTTTTACAAACCAAGTCGATAAAAAATAAAAAATGCTCGCTAAAATCTAATCCAGTTTCCCAACAGGCGGCAATTAAAATGGCTTTTTGTTCTGTTTTTTTTGATTTGGTAATTGCATTCATTAAAAACAATTGTGCTTTTAATTCTTTTAAAGCTACTAAGGCTTCATCTTTTTCTTCTCTATTTCGATTAGTACTTACTAATATGGTAACATAATCGGCTAATTCAATTTCTTTTTTTGAAGAGTTGCCATCACCAATAATTATGGTTGAGTATTCTTTTTCATCAAATAATTTTTCGGGATTAATAGTTGGTGTTAAATCTAAGTCTAAATCGTCGTCTATCATATTTATAATTTTTATCGTGTTGTTTTAACTATTGTGAATTTTTATTTAAAAATAAGAAATTAATAACCTTTAATACTTGCCAATTATAACCCCATCATATCTTTTAATTTAACGGCTTGCCTACGCGATATTTCAACCTGCTGGCCACCTTTTAATTTAACCATTAAACCACCATTAAACCAGGTTTCAATTCCTTCAATCCAACTTAAATTAATAATGTGTTTACGGCTTGCTCTAAAAAAATATTTTTCGTTTAATCGTTCCTCTAAACTATTTAAGCTGCGTAAAATTAACGGTCTAAATGTATCAAAATAAACACGTACATAGTTTCCTTCACTTTCAAATAAACGCACTGTGTTTAAGCGTACAAACCAAGTTTTTTCGCCATCTTTAATAAATACCTGATCGTTTTCGGTTAGTGGAGTTGTATTTTCTTTTTTTTCGTAAACATCTTTTGCCGTTAATTTTTTTATGGTTTCGGCAAGTCTTTCGGGCGATACTGGTTTTAATAAATAATCATACGCATTTACCTCAAATGCTTTTAAGGCGTACTCATCGTAAGCAGTAACAAATACTACATCAGCTAAGGCCGATACCTCCTCAATTAGCTCTAAACCCGATTTACCTGGCATTTGTATGTCTAAAAAAATAACATCAGGGTTAAGCTCAGCTATTTTTTCTTTTGCAGTTTGTGCGTTGTTACATTCGGCAATAATTTCAATTTCTTTATGTGCAGCTAACAAGTTTCTCAATTCTTGTCTTGCCAATCGTTCGTCATCAACTATAATTGCTTTCATCTTATTTTTAGCATTTAATTTATTATTATTAGTTTACTAATCACTTGTTCGTGATTTAAATTTTCAATTTTAAATAGTGCTTTATCTCCATACAGGTATTTTAATCTATTAGTTGTATTTTCTAATCCAAAGCCTAAATCGCTCACAACTGCGTGGTTTAATTGGCCAGTATTTATAATGGTTATGTGTAATTGATTATTTATTAATTTACATGTTATATAAATTTGCCCACCCTCGGGTAATTTACTAATACCGTGTTTAATACCGTTTTCTACCAATGTTTGTATCATCATTGGTGGTATTAATTGTGTTAATGTTTGTTCATCAATATCTAATGTATAAAGTAATCGTTCTTCAAATCTTATATGTTCTAAAGCTAAGTAATCTTCTACTAAAGTTAACTCATCGTTTAGGGTTATAAATTTATTTTTATGCATTAGTAATGTGTTTCGCAAAATATTAGAAAGTTGTGTAATTGCCGTTTTTGCTTTTTTAGGATCTTCGTCAATCAGGGCTCTAATACTGTTCATACTATTAAACATAAAGTGCGGGTTTAGCTGCGACTTTAGTTTATTTAATTCTATTTCTTTTGATGCTGCTTCGAGTTTTAAATTTTGAATTTCGGTGTTTTTATAATTAATAAAAAAATGAAATCCAAAATAAATAAGCGACCAAAAAATAAAAATAACCGATAGGTTTAATATGTTTGATGCTGCTGCTACTAAACTAAAGTGATATGAAACAATGCCAAACATGACTGCAATAGCTATGTTTAAAAAGAAAAACAAAACAGATTGAATTATGCCTGTAACTATTATTAATGGAATTTGTTTGTAAATAGATATTTTTAAAACATGGTATCGTACAATTAAATACCTAAAAAAATGAGTTATGACTATACCAACTGGTAACCAAGTTAAATAAATTAATACATCTTTTAGGTTGGTTGTATTACTTAATTTAAAAAATATAAAATTAATAGATACATAAAATATCCATCCAAAAAACTGGCAAAGCCAATAGGTATTTGGTTTTTTAAACATTTTTAGTCTAGTCCCAACCAAGCCTTACGTGCAGTTAGTTGTTGCTCAGTGGCACTTTGGTTAAGTTCAATACTATCATATTCGGTTACTAAAACTGGTTTTACTTTCGCTTTTAATGTTTTAATAGTTTGGTTACCTTGTTTATCTTTTCGCATTACATCTACAACAAGTTTATCCCCTTTTTTTGCATTATCAATAAATTGGCCAAGCACCTCTTGTGCATTTTCTTTCATTAACTTACGGTTATTAAAGGTTATAATTTCATCGCCTTGTTTAAACTTTAATTTTTTTCCAAATGCATCTAAATTATCTAGTTTAACAACTATTAGCCTGTTTGTTTCATCATTTACAACAATGTTAATGCCACCAAGTGTTACTTGTTGTGATGTAGTTTTTTCGTTATAAATTAAACCTACCATTGCAAACACATCTTTAAAAGGTAATGGTTTATTGCCTGCTACATAGTTATTTAAAAAGTAACGAATTTCCTTGTAACTTAATTTTTCAATGTCATCAAACAAATCATCATCATTAAACGAATATGTTTTGCCATATTTTTTTGATAAATCAATCATTAAATTTTGTGTACCATATTTGCCATTGCTATAATACCGCAACATTACATCTAAACACATTCCAATTAATGCGCCTTTTTCGTAAACATTATTGTATTCTTTTTTATATTTATCTAACACATATTTACTCATAACGGTAAATGGCACGGTATCATTATAGTTTTCTCGTGCTGTGCGCATTTTGCCAATCATTTTATCAAAAAATGTTTCAATTTGTGTTAAACCAGTTTTTGCTTGCATGTGATGGGCAGCATATTCGGTTAAGCCTTCATATAACCACAAATGCTTGCTCATTACGGGATTATTAAAATCAAACTCACCAATTTCTTTTGAGTGAATATTTAAGGGCGTTACTATATGAAAAAACTCGTGCGATGCGATGTCTTTTATTTCTTGCCCTAGCAGCGTTGTATCGCCTTCGGTTAATACATAAAATGATGAGTAAGAGTGCTCCAACGCACCATTAGAGCCACTTAATGTTGGCTTATCTGTAAAATAAAATAAAAAGGCATACTTATCTATTGGTAATTCGCCACCTAAATAATTGGCTTGTGCATTTAGTAATTGTTGTAAATTTTGAGCAATAAATGCTGATGTTATTTGTTTGTTAACTGAGTATACCGATACTAATATTTTTGACTTGCCAATATTAATAACTGTTGTATCGGGTTGGCAATATAAAATTGGCGAATCAACTAAATCATGATAATTGTAAATTGAAATTACATCTTTAGTTGTACCTAATTTAATATTAGCAATACTTGTAGATGGATAAAAGCCTTCGGGTTTTGTAAATTCTAAAATAAAATTTGTTTGAATGTAGTTTTTAAAATAACCGAAAAAGCCATGTGTGTTTAACGAAAATAGTTTACCTTCTTCTATATTTGTTCCGCCTGGTTCAAACACAATTTTTTCTTTAATATTTGTATCGTAAGTATCTTCTACATCGTAACTAATTTGTTCAATTAGATTTGCTGGCGATAGTTTGTACGAGTTTTTATCAAGTAATTGTATGTTAATTATTATACCATTTTTACCTTTTACTTTAAAGTTAGATACAAAACGACCAAAGTCATAAACATCGTAAGTACCTGGTACCATTGCCGGAAACATAAAAACAATTTCGTTTTCATTTATATCTGGTGGCGTTAGAGTAACCGTTAGTTTATCATTACTTGCTTTAGTTAAATCAACACTATAATGATAATCGGCGTCGGCAAAAATTTTAATTGTTGTTATAAAAAATAAAAATAAATAGCTGAATTTTAGCATAATAAAAAATAGTTGAATTTAAAATTGAATTTACTTTAGTAATAATTTAAAATTAGTGAGTTTATATTTTTTATATAAAATAAAAAAACAAATACTTGCCATTACCAGCCAGGTTAAAAATTCGCTTGCAGGGTTTTCGGTTGATGTATAAAAAATAGCATCGGTTTGTAGTACCGAACTTTTACTACAAACTAACAAACTCGATAGTAAATTATTTGCACAATGTATTCCCATTGCAAGTTCGGTTCCTTCATCTAACAACGTTAAAACTCCTAAAAAAGCACCAAACAAAATGTAGTAAGGCATCATTATTAGTAAACCGTGTGCTTTTGCTTCGGGGTTAGATGCGTGCATTAAGCCAAACAAAACCGATGTAATAATTAACGGCGATAGTGCGTTTTTAAATGCTAATCCAAATCCTTGTAATAAATAACCTCTAAATAAAATTTCTTCGGTAGCAGTTTGTATTGGTATTAATAATGCCGCTACTACAAACAATAAGGCAAATTTACTCGCATTAAATTGTAATGTTAAATTTTGTGGTGCAATAATATATGATACAACTGTTAAACCAATTAATAATAATGCCCAAATAGAAAAACCATAAAAATAACGTTTCCATCTTATGGTTTCAAAACCTGTTATCACAGATGTTATATTTTTTTTATGAAAAATTTTTAATGCCATTGCTAAAAATAATAATGTAAACACAAACATTCCCATCATTAATGCTAATAGTAACGAGCGATTAATGCCTAGTGTATCGGGGTTAAAAAGTAAATTAGGATTTTTTGTGATTTCAGCCATACTAATGCCTTTGCTTGTTGCTGCTGCCATAAGTGGTATCATCATTATTAAC
>JAYSUQ010000064.1:0-2040 GCA_043718985.1 Bacteroidota bacterium
ACTTTTTTAGTTTCAAAAAAATCTTCGGTAAAATAGTTTTTTAAATCGTAAAACACCGATTTTTTATAAAAATGCCCAAATTCTTTTTCTAAATCGCCACCCTTTAAATATAAAATACCGTTTGGTAAATCATTAAAATTATCTTTTAACACTTTTTTATAAACCCAGTTGTAAAACTCAGGAAACTCGGTAACGGCACGGCTTATAATAAAGTGGTATTTATCATTTATTTTTTCGGCACGTTCGTGTTGGCTTGTAACGTTAGTTAAATTTAACCCTTTTGCAACCTCATCAACTACTTTTATTTTTTTACCAATCGAGTCAACTAAATGAAATGTAGATTCGGGAAATAAAATTGCTAACGGAATACCAGGAAAACCACCACCACAACCAACATCTAAAATTTTTGTTTCGGGTTTAAATTCCATCACTTTGGCAATACCTAGCGAGTGCAGCACATGGCGTTCAAACAATAAATCAATTTCTTTACGCGATATAACATTAATTTGTGCGTTCCAAAAAGTATACAAATCATACAATTGTTCAAACTGATTTGTTTGAAGTGGTGTAATGTTTGGAAAATATTTTAAAATAATATCTGGCTTCAAAATAGTTAAATTTTATTTTCTGAATTTTTTAGTATGTTGTATAAAAAGTCGCGTGCTCTAAATAATTGAGCTTTTACAGTACCTACAGGTAAACTTAATTTTACCGAAATTTCTTCGTAGCTCAACTCTTCGTAATATCGCAATTGCACTAATTGTTTATAATGTGGCTTTAATTTATCAACTACCACACGCAGGGCTTCAATTTTTTGTTTTTTTATAATATGCTCTTCAGGGTCTAAACCTAACGATTTAATATTTTGTGAAAACACTTGCCCTTCTTCATCCTCCAATTTCGAATCTAACGAAAACGAGTTTGTCTTTTTTTTATTTCTTAAAAAATCAATGGCATTGTTACTTGCAATTTTAAAAAGCCAAGTGCTAAACGCAAAGTTAGCAGTGTATTGGTACAATCGTTTAAATGCTCTTCCAAAAGCTTCTATGGTTAAATCTTCGGCATCATCTTTATTGTTACACATTTTAAGCATCATAAAATAAACCGATTCGCGGTAACGATGCAACAATTCGGCATATGCTTTTTGATCGCCATTGTTTAAAGCAAGCTGTATCAATTTATAATCATAAACTGCTTTTGTGGTTAACTTATCTAAAGGGTTTAGTTCTTCCATTTGTTTGGTTTAGATAACAGTTTGTTTATTTTAAATAGCGGATATACAATTAATAAAATAATTTCGTAAACAAATGATAGTTGCCATAAATCGGGTTCGTTTAATTTTTTTGATGCTTTATTAAAGATAATCAATTGAATACATATTTTTACAAATAAGCCAATTAATGCAATTAATAATGTTGTTTTAAAAAACAATAAACTAAACAGCGAAACATAAAACACATACTGAGCAGCATAGCTGTACGCTAATTTTGTTTTTGTATTTAAATTATAAAAAGGTGATGTAGTGAGGTGTCGTGTTTTTTGTCGTTTCCAATCGGCAAAGTTCTTTTTTGCAACCGAGTAGGTTGTTGCCTCTGTGTTAACACAAATGTTTGTGTTTTCGTTTGTAGATGCTTGGTTTACAAATAAATCATCATCGCCCGAATTTATATGATAATGATTTGCAAAACCTTTTTGTTTATAAAACAATGTTTTAGTATAAGCTAAATTACGCCCAACACCCATATATGCTTGCCCTTTAATTGCTGCCGAAAAATAATTAGTAGCTATTAAAAAAGCATCAAACCGTATTAATTTATTTAAAAAGCCTTTTTCTTTTAAATATGCACCGTAGCCTAAAACAATTTCGCGTTTATTTATAAAACCTGCGCTCATTTGCTGTAACCACGTATTACTTGTTGGGTAGCAATCTGCATCAATAAAAACTAAATTATCGTATTGCGCGCCTTTAATACCAACTAGCATAGCAAATTTTTTGCCGTGCTTGTAGTAACCGTCTTCTTTAATATTTACTTTTTTTAA
>JAYSUQ010000065.1:0-16748 GCA_043718985.1 Bacteroidota bacterium
TTTGAAGTAACCGATGTTGTAAAACCAAATTTTGACCCAACATATCAATCGGTATTAGACCCCAATGCACCTGTTAAATTTGGAGTTAAAGACGTGCAAGATTTAACCTGGAAAAATTTGTTAGATGCTTACAGTTGTACTGAATGTGGCCGTTGCACTTCATCTTGCCCTCAAAGTATTACTGGCAAACTATTATCGCCCCGCAAAATAATGATGGATACGAGAGATAGATTAGTTGAAGTTGGAAACAATATTGATGCAAATAATGGAGCCTTTGTTGATGATGGAAAATCGTTGTTAGGTAATTACATAACGAGTGAAGAAATTTGGGCTTGTAATAGTTGTAATGCTTGCGTGCAAGAGTGTCCAATAAATATAGACCCCTTTGCAATAATTATTGGTTTAAGGCAACAATTGGTGTTAGAGCAAAGCGCTGCCCCAACCGAGCTTAATGGCATGTTTAGTAATTTAGAAAACAATGGTGCACCATGGCAATTTAGCCCTAGCGATAGAGCAAATTGGATTAATGAATAAAGAATTGATGAATTTGAAATTAGTAAATATTTGAATTACTTGAAAATAAGAACAATGATATTTACAGTTAGTAGTATTTACTCTCAAATAAATAGTCGTTAATTATGCAAGGATATAATAATGCATAGACACAATAAAATACAATTATTTAATGATGCAAAGATACGCACGCATTGGGATGACGAAAATGAAATATGGTATTTTTCGATCGTAGATGTTATTGGTGTTTTAACAGATAGCCCAAATCCAAGAAACTACTGGAAAGTATTAAAACATCGTTTAATAAAAGAAGGAAGTGAGTTGGTTACAAACTGTAACCAACTAAAAATGCTAGCTTCAGATGGTAAATTTTACAGCACAGATGTAGCTGATACCGAACAACTATTTAGATTAATACAATCAGTGCCATCACCAAAAGCAGAGCCATTTAAGCTATGGTTAGCAAAGATGGGACGCGAACGTATAGACGAAATTGAAGATCCTGAAATAGGCATTGATCGCCTTATGGAAACGTACTTAAAAAAAGGATACAGCAAAGATTGGATAAACCAACACTTAAAAAGTATTGAAGTTAGAAAAGAACTAACTGATGAGTGGGAAGAAAGGGGTGTAAAACAAGGAAAAGAATTTACTATTTTAACCGATGAATTAACCAAAGCTTGTAGTGGCAAAACGGTAAAACAATACAAGCAGCATAAAAACTTAAAAAAAGAAAATTTACGAGATAATATGACCAATTTAGAATTGGTTTTAAATATGCTTGCCGAAGCAACAACAAAAGAAATTAGCAAAGAAAAAAAACCTAAAACATTTAATAATAGTAAAACTATTGCTAAGCAAGGCGGCACCATTGCAGGCAATACTCGTAAAGAAATAGAGGCAAAAACTGGTAAAAAAATTATAAGCACTAAAAATGCAACAACAATTAGTGTTATAAAATTTAAAAAAATAAAGAAAAATAACCCAATCTAAATGAGTTTATTTTAATAAATAATTAAAGCTAAAATATGAGCACACTACACGTACCTACTTTTCAAGAAAAAATTGCCAAAGGCGAAACTCCCGATATTTTATTTTGGGTAGGCTGTAGCGGAAGTTTTGATGATAGAGCAAAAAAAATAACCAAAGCCATTGTGCGTATTTTAAACCATGTAGGTGCAAATTTTGCGGTATTAGGTGTTGAAGAAAGTTGTACTGGGGACCCAGCAAAACGAGCAGGAAACGAATTTTTGTTTCAGATGCAAGCCATGCAAAACATAAGCGTATTGAATGGTTACGATGTGAAAAAAATAGTAACAGGTTGCCCACATTGTTTTAATACCATAAAAAACGAATACCCCGAATTGGGCGGTAAATATGAAGTAATACACCATACCGAATTAGTGCAACAATTAATTAACGAAGGCAAATTAAAAGTGCAAGGCGGAGAATACAAAGGAAAAAAAATTGTTTTTCACGACCCATGTTATTTAGGCCGTGCAAATAATGTGTACGAAGCGCCCCGCGATGTAATTAAAAAATTAGATGCAGAGTTAGTTGAAATGAAACGAAGCAAAGCCAACGGGTTGTGTTGTGGTGCGGGTGGCGCGCAAATGTTTAAAGAAGCCGAAAAAGGAAATAAAGAAGTAAATGTTGAAAGGGCAGAAGAAGCCTTATCGCATAACCCTGATATTATTGCCGTTGGTTGCCCATTTTGTAACACAATGATGACAGACGGTGTAAAACATTTTAATAAAGAAGATAAAACACAAGTGTTAGATGTGGCCGAGTTAATTGCTAACGCTAACGATTTGTAATTATAATTTTATAAGACCATACACATTTATTAATTTTTTATGATGATATTATTTAAGAAATACGTTACCCTATTTTGTGCCTGTTTTGTTTTAACTTTTAGTTTTTGTAAACAAAACAATACAGGTATTACCGAACACTCACGCAGAACAGATTCGTTAATGGCAATATTAAAATCGCCTGAGTTAACGGCAATAAATAAGCAAATATTAAATGAGCCAAACAATGCAGCGCTTTACAACGAGCGCTCAAAAGTGTATTTAAAATTTAAACAATTAGAAGATGCAATAAACGATGCCAAACGTTGTATTTTATTAGATAGCACCAAAGCCGATTATTACATTAACGAGGCCGATGTGTTTTTTGCGGCAAATGAAACCCGTTTAGCTAAAGATGTGTTAGAAAAAACAGTTTCGAAATTCCCAACAAACACCGAAGGCTTATTAAAATTAGGTGAGTTATTTTATTTAGTAAAACAATATGAAGTAGCGTTTACCAAAATTAACGAGGCTTTAAAATTAAATGTAAACTTAGCAAAGGCTTATTATTTAAAAGGGAGTATTTATAAAGAAATGGGTGATACCGCAAAATCCATATCGAGTTTAGAAACTGCTATTGATCAAGATAATAAAAACTACGGTGCTTTTTTAGATTTAGGATTAATTTACGCATCGCGTAAAAACACTATTGCATTAGAGTACTATAACAATGCCTTAACCATTAACCCAACAGCCATTGATGCATTATATGCTAAAGCACTTTTATTGCAAAATTTAGAAAAACCAGACGATGCAATTTTAATATATAAGCAACTATTAAAAATTGATGCAAACCATGTTAGTACGTTATATAATTTAGGTGCAATAGAGTTTGGTTTAAAAAAAGACACTAAAAACGCTATGTTGTATTTTAACCAAGCTATTGCAATTAATCCAAAATATGCCGAAGCTTACTTTGCACGTGGCGCTTGTTACCAAGAGTTAAATGATAAAGATAATGCAAAGGCCGATTATCAAATGTGTTTACAGTTAAAGCCAAATTACGAGCCTGCTATTGATGGCTTAAATTCGCTTTAATTTTAAGTTTTTTGAGGAGTGTTAATTTAAGCTGTTAGCAATTGTTTTTGTTTACCAAACTCTAAAATGTTATCAATAAAATTATACGGTTTATAATTATTTATAGCGGCCTGATGATAAATGCAAGTAGCAGGCGTCATACCAGGTAAGGAATTTACCTCTATAAATATAACTTCTATACGAGTAGCATCAAAAATCCTTACAAATGCATCTATACGGCAATAGCCAACAATATTCAACACTTTTGCTGCAGCTCCTAAAGTCTCTTTTACTTTATTAGAAATTAACTGCCTTTCAGTTTCATCTCTCGAATAACGAGCCGGTGTAATGTTTTGCCCTTGCCCCGCTAAAAATTTTTCTTCTAAACTTAAAATTTCACCACTTGCTAATGCTTCTGATGCTTCAAACACCTCATACTCCACGTCGCCTTTTGCGTTTAGCTTAGTTAACATACCACCAGTAATTTCTAAAAAATGTTTAGCCCCATTTTTACTAATTAATTCTTCTACTAACAATACTGTTTTTTGAGGAAATTCTTCCTTGTCTTTTATATGCAGTATTTCTGCTGCTTTTGCATCAAATGCTTCTGAACTTCTAAATATCAATGTAGCAAAAGCTTCAAACTCCTCAAAGTTTTTAATCAATTTTACGGCACTACTACAACCATCGTCAACCGGCTTTGCAATTAAGGGATATATGTAATCGTTTTGAAGTGTTTGCTTAACTTTCTCTTTATTATTTTTCCAATCGTCGTTTGTAATTAAGCAATGTTTTGCTGCTAAAAAACCATGCTTCATTAAAATTTCGTTGGTTCTGAATTTATCAATAGTAATAGCAGAACTTTCTTTACCCGAACCATTGTAAGTTAAGCCAACTGTTTCTAATTTTTCTTGTATTGCGCCATCTTCTCCTGGCCTGCCGTGTAAGGCAATAAACACTTGTTTTACTTCCTGCACTAAATCAGCATAACTTAATTGTTTTGGAGCAATTAAATTATTTGGAGAGCCATATTTATCTGTAATGGTTTTACACTCAACAATAATTTGTTTTACTACGGGATGTATTTTCCAATTATTAATTTTATCTTTTATATCATCTGCATTATCTTTTAATAACGCATTGATGGGGATTTTAAACATTAAATGATTCTCATTATCGCCTGTTAAAAAAACTGGTATTGGCGCATATTTTTCTGATGACGCTAATTTTTCAAAAATATTTCTCCCACTTTCTACCGAAATATGTCGCTCTGATGAATAACCTCCAAGGATAACTGCTACTGGAATTTTATTATTGATTGCATTTTTTTCGTCGTGCAAAAACGCATCTAACTTGGTTAATAACGGTTCGTATACTGCGGCTCCTTTACTATTTTTAATGCGTTTGCTTAAAGAGGTGCGAATGATGTATGTTAAAAATTGAGAAGGTGTTAATCCAATTTCAGCAGCTTGATGAAAAAAGAAAGAGGATGGCATCATGCCCGAAGTGGTATTCGGGTCATTTAAAAATACTTTTCCATCGGTACTTAAAAAGCCATCAATGCGAGCATACACATCAAAACATAATTCGGAGAATAAACGTTCGCACTCTTTTCTAATAGCATTAATTTGTTCATCTGTTGCTTCAATAGGAGTAATCTTACGAGATAAGCCCGGTAAATACTTACTACGGTAATCAAATAATTCTTTTCCTTTTCTAATTTCTGTTGGAGGCAAAGCAATCGCTACATTATTAGAATCAGTATCTTCCAATACAATACAAGAAAATTCTTTCCCTTCAATAAAACCTTCAATAATTACCGTGCTTTCACCATCTAATGCTTGCAAAACAACGTTAGTAGTATTGTTACAATGTGTATTTAAAAAATTAATTAATTCGTATTGATTATATAAAACAACTTCCTGGTCAATTTCGTTTATCTTAATTTTCAAGGGCATTCCAATACCTTCACGAATATCCGAAACAGTTTTAACGTACTCAGTTTTAGCAGCATCAGATAATGATTGCCAATAAGCACCATCAATCCATTTTATAAATAATGCTTTTTCGATGGTTGATATAAATAATAATTCGGCTTCTGTATTTAAAATAGAAATGCCAATTGATGAACCTTGGTTAGCTGGTTTAATAACCATTGGAAAACCAATCTCATTTTTTGCTTTTTCCCAAACATCTTTTGTATTTCCGCTAATCCAATCGTTTCTATCAATGGTAAAAAATGTTGGGCTATTAAATCCTGCATTTACCATTAATTTTTTTTGTACACTTTTATCAATACCAATAGCGCTTGGTAAAATACCGCTACCCGAATAAGGAATGTGTAAATACTCTAACAACCCTTGTATACGACCATCTTCGCCATACGGGCCGTGCAATGCCAAAAATGCAAAATCAATTAAATTTCCTAATTCGTTGACTTCAACTTTCTTTCCAATTTTAGAAATTAATTCGTTCTGTTGTTGAACGGTAAGATTACCAAGGTTCTCAGCATAGTATTGAAAATCGGTATTCGTTGCAGGAATAAATTCTACTGGCGGATAAAAATCTCTAATAGTTCCTTTGTAAACAAAGTTCCAGTCCAATAATACAAAATTCCCAAAGGAATCAACAAATAAAGGAATAGCTTCGAAAATAGATTTATTTAAATTATCATAAACAGTTCTTCCACCAGCAAAAGAAATTTCGCGTTCTTTTGAACGACCACCAAACAAAATTCCAACTTTAATTTTTAACATAATTAATCTTAGTTATGAGTTTTTAGTTTTTAGTTATAAGTTAAAAACTAATCATTAATTGAAATTTAAAGTTAATGTAGCCATTTTAAATTTGGGCAAACAACAACTTAAACTATGAACTAAACATTGTTAAATAAATGCTATTAAAAACATTCTCCAATAGTAAAGTAAAAGCCCTTATTATATTTGTTAGCATAACCATAATCTAATCTAATATTTAAGTTATCTTTAGTAAGTATGGCATACCTTAGGCCGCCACCAAAACTATATTTAATTGTAGCAGTGTTTATATCGTTTAATTTATAATACACATCGCCCAAACCACCAAAAAAACAAGTGCTAAACCTTTTGTAAATAGGTATTCTGTATTCTATAATAGCCGAATACATGCAATTATCGCGATAACGCCCTTGATAAAATCCTCGCAAATTATTTGCCCCTCCAAATGCAGCCATTGAGCGTAATGGAGTGTTGCCAACAGTTGAGTAATTATAAATTTGCAAAGCAATAACTTGTTTATTAATTGTTTTTTTAAAACACCTTACCTCGCTCATTAACTTAATAAACGAATAAGTTGAAAGTAGTTGTGTAGCATAATTAGTAAATTGAGTTTGAATAAAAACTCCTTTAGTAGGCCAAAAGGTTGAGTTTCGAGTATCGTAACTTAAACTTAAACCTAAGCCAAAATCATCGTATTTAGTTTTGCCAAATATTTTTGAGTTAAAAAAAACACCACTGTCAACAAACGAAATTTTATATACATTTTGATAATCGGCTATGAGTCCCAAGAAAATATTTTTCGCAATTTTTTTTTTAACATGCGCTGCAATAAAAAACTGTCCGAATGCATATTTTTCGACAGCACTATTTTTTGAATATTGACCAGTACCCCAAAAATTATCAGGAAAATAACTATGAGAAGAGTTAAAATATAAAATATATTTTTCTTTCGGAAAATATAAAGTAGCATCTAATGCTTGAACGTTTTGCTGCCTTTCGGTAAACAGTGCAATTGCAGTTATAACAGATGTTCGCGTTAAAGAATCGGTTAAATGTGTAGTTTTGAAATTAGCCGAACCCGATGCCCCAAATGCCCAGCCTGTTTCGGGAGTTTTAAATAAAACAGGAAGCGCCAAAAATTTAACACTTTTAGTTGATTTTGGATTAACTTGAGAAAACCCTTTGAAACCTAATAATATTAAAAAAAATAATAGCCGCAATTACTGTTAAAATAAAATTGAAAGATACTAATAAAAATGCGTTTGGATTTTAACAATAATAGGTTGCAAACACGCAATATATTTTTAAATTTGAGTGAAATTTAAACCCAAAAACATTTTTTATATGAGCAAAATTAAAGTAGCCAATCCAGTTGTAGAGTTAGATGGCGATGAAATGACACGCATTATTTGGAAATTTATTAAAGATAAATTAATAGTTCCTTATTTAGATGTAGATATTAAATACTACGATTTAGGAATGGAGTACCGTGATGAAACTAATGACCAAGTTACTATTGATGCCGCAGAGGCAATTAAAAAACATGGTGTAGGTATTAAATGTGCTACCATTACACCCGACGAAGCACGTGTTAAAGAGTTTAACTTAAAGCAAATGTGGAAATCGCCAAATGGTACAATTCGTAACATACTTGATGGTACCGTGTTTCGTGAGCCAATAGTTTGTGCAAATGTTCCGCGTTTAGTAAGTAATTGGACTGCTCCAATAATTGTTGGCCGCCATGCGTTTGGAGATCAGTATAAAGCAACTGATTTTGTGATTCCTGGAAAAGGAAAATTAACAATGAAATTTGAAGGCGAAGATGGAAAGGTAATAGAGCACGAAATTTATAAATTTAATGGTGCAGGCGTTGCAATGGGAATGTATAATGTTGAGGAGTCTATCAGAGGCTTTGCTCACTCTTGCTTTAATGTAGCCTTAAACAAAAAATGGCCGTTATATTTATCTACTAAAAACACCATTTTAAAAAAATACGATGGCCGTTTTAAAGATATTTTTGAAGAAATATATCAATCAGATTACAAAGCTAAATATGAAGCAGCTGGTATTGTTTACGAACACCGTTTAATTGATGATATGGTTGCATCTGCATTAAAATGGAATGGTAATTTTGTTTGGGCTTGTAAAAATTATGATGGCGATGTTCAGTCCGATTCAGTAGCACAAGGTTTTGGATCTTTAGGTTTAATGACATCTGTATTAATTACGCCTGATGGAACTATTATGGAAGCAGAAGCGGCTCATGGTACAGTAACTCGTCACTTTCGTGATCATCAAAATGGCAAACCAACATCTACAAATCCAATTGCAAGTATTTTTGCTTGGACACGTGGATTAGAGTTTCGTGGTAAATTAGATAATAACCAAGAGTTAATTAATTTTTGCCAAGCCTTAGAGCAAGTTTGTGTAGAAACAGTTGAAAGTGGTAAAATGACTAAAGATTTAGCTGTTTGTACCCACGGTAACAAAGTAAACCATGGCGAACATTATTTATATACTGAAGAATTTTTAGATGCAATTGATCAAAATTTAAAAAAGAAATTAGGGAAGTAATTTTTTAAATTTTCATTTTAAATTAAATTTCAAATCGTAGATAAAAAAACATAAAAAATGAACCAAGAATTATTTAATAGAGTTGAAGCAGCATTAAAAACCATTCGCCCTTATTTAGAAGCAGATGGTGGAGATGTGGAACTGTTAGAAATAACAGAAGAACGCGCAGCAATGCTCGAATTAAAAGGTGCTTGCAAAACGTGCACTATGAGCCACATGACAATGAAGGCAGGTATTGAAGAAACCATTATGCGAGCAGTGCCAGAAATAACTTCGGTTCACGCTATTAAAAATTAATTAAATTACTATTACATTTTTTAACGCTTTCAGAGTTTTATATTCTGAAAGCGTTTTAGTATCTAAACGATGTTTGAAATTAACCTAGCAACTAATCAAATTGAAATTAATAAGATAATTAATTTACGGTATGATGTATTGCGCAAACCTTGGAACAAAACAATTGAAAGTGCAACCGATGGCAATGAGTTAGATTTTGTAAATGCATACATTAAAGATGGTGAAGAATTAATTGCTTGCGCTCGTTTGCAGTTTAACACTGTTAGCGTAGCTCAAATTAGGTTTATGGCAGTAAGCCAATTACACCAAGGCAAAGGATTAGGTAAACAACTTATTTTTGCACTCGAAAAAATAGCGCTACAACATAACATTTTACAAATTGAATTACAAGCTAGGCAAAATGCAGTTAATTTTTATTTAAATTGTGGGTATACTGTTAAAGAAAAATCTTTTTTAATGTGGGATACAATTCAGCATTACTTAATGGTAAAAACTATTAAATAGTTATATTTAATTATAGTTAATGCAAGCAAACAAGCACATACTCTTTATTTCATCGTGGTATCCAAACCGAACAAACACCTTACATGGCATATTTAACAACTATTTTGCCCAAGCAAGCGCTTTAAATAATACGGTTAGTGTTGTGCATGTTTGCTCCGACGAAAATTTAAAACAAGAGTATGAGGTTTGCCAATTTTTGGATGAAAATATAGCGACTGTTATTATTTATTATAAAAAAATAACTTCAAAAATCCCTATTGTATCAAACTTATTAAAATTTCGCAAACTAATTAAAGCTTATCAAATTGGGTATGAAATTATTTGCAAACATGTATCAAAACCAAATTTAATACAACTAAATGTAGTAATGCCAGCAGGTATTGGTGCATTGCATTTAGCTCAAAAACACAATATACCTTTTATTATTACTGAAAACTGGACTGGTTACTCGGCCGATGATGGCAGCTATAAAGGAATGTTGCTAAAATATTTTACTAAAAAAATTGTATCAAAAGCAAAAGCAATTTTAGTTGTGAGCGAGTTTTTAAAAAATGCAATGCTCAGTCATAACTTAAATGGAAACTACCATTTAATATCAAACGTTGTAAATACCAATTTGTTTAAACCAATTACTATTCAAAAAAACGAAAAGATTAATTTTATTCATATTTCGGTTTTAAACGATGCGCAAAAAAACGTATCTGGTATTATTAACGCATTTAGTCAAGCATTAAAAACTAATAATAAACTAACATTAACAATTGTTGGTGATGGTGAAGATGCCGAATTATTGAAAAAATTAGTTACTAATTTAAAACTTAACTGTGCCGTGCTATTTACTGGTAAATTAATAAATGAGCAATTGGTTAATAAAATAAATGAAAGCGATGCACTTATTATGTTTAGTAATTACGAAACTTTTGGCTTAGTTATTGCCGAATGTTTAGCGTGCGGTAAGCCAGTAATATCAAGCAATGTTGGTCCAGTGGTTGAATATTTAAATAGGGATTTAGGCGTTATTATTGAAAAGAAAAATGAAATGCAACTAACACAAGCCATGTTAAATTTTACTCAGGATAAATTTAATTCAAATGTTATAAGAGAATTTGCAGTAAGTAATTTTAGTAAGCAAGCTGTTAGCAAAAAATTTGATGTAATTTATAACACCATTTTAAAAAATAAATAGTGTTAAAGCGCATCATATCTTCATTAATTTTTAAAAGTGGTTCGGCTATTATTAATTTTGCTATTTTGTTTTTTTCGGCAAAATTTATGGGTGCCGAAGTTAGAGGCGAAATTGGAATATTTGTATTAAACATTGCCATCATTCAATCTATTAACGAAATATACACTGGTTATTCTCTTGTGCATTTTATTCCAAAATTTTCATTGTCAAAAATTTATTTTACAGGATTAAAATGGACTCTATGCTGCTCAATAATATTAGTTACTGTTTTTTATATTTTTCAAAGCACAACATTAATGTACGTGTTACATATGTATTTAATTTCAACTATTATTATTATACATTCGTTTAATTTAGTTGTGTTGTTAGGCAAGCAAAAAATTAAACACTATAATTTATTATGTTTTGCACAACCAGCATTGTTGTTATTAAGTTTGGTATGTTTTATATTTTTAGTAAAAATAAAAACATTTGATAGCTATGTTTTTTCGTTATATATATCGTTTATACCACCATTTATAATATCAAGCGCACTACTTTATTTTTTATTAAAACAAGATGTTACTAAAGCTCAATACGACTTTAAAAGCGTATGCACAAATGGATTTTATAATCAAATAGCTAATTTATCGCACACCTTAAGTAACCGTATAAATTTTTATTTTTTAGGTAATGCTGTTTTAGTAGGTGTGTTTTCATCAGCCACATCATTAATCGAATCTGTTTGGATAATTAGTAGTAGCGTATCGCCAATTGTGTTAACGCATATTGCAAATTCAGAAAAAAATTACACTAACGGAAAAATAACATTTGTGTTAGCTAAAATATGTTTTGTGTTAAGTTTTTTGTGTATTATAGTTTTACTTTTTATACCCGAAAACTTTTTTGTTTTACTTTTAGGCAGCGAGTTTTTGCAAACAAAAGCTATTATGTTAACCTTATCGCCAGGTATTGTTATCATTAGTTTTTCGGCAGTTATTGTGCATTATTTTTCGGCCTTAGGTAAACAAAAGTTAATTTTAAAAGCAAATGTTTCAGGCTTAATTATAACGGTAATATCGGCACCAATTTTTATATATTATTTTGGCATTTTTGGTGGCTGCTACTCGGCGGTTTTGTCGTATTTTGTATCGTCATTTATATTAGTTATATCGTTTATGAAAGAAAATAAACTAAACGCAGCAAGCCTTTTTAAACTAAAAAACGAATTAACATTTATTAAATAACTTTTTATAATTAGGAGTTTAATGTCAAAAAGACATTAAAACTTATTTGGCTTATAAATTGATAAAGAGCGATACAATTAATATATTTATATAAATCTAAAAAAATAAAATTATGGCAGTAGTAAAAGTAATTGAAGTAATATCTACATCAACAAAAAGTATTGATGATGCAGTGCAAAGTGCGGTAACCGAAGTATCAAAATCTATCCGAAACATTGATTCGGTTTATGTAAAAGATATTAAAGCTCATGTAAAAGATGGTAAAATAACATCGTGGGGTGTTATTTGTAATTTATCGTTTAGAGTAGATGGTGCTGCAAAAGAATCAAAACCAAAAAAGAAAAAATAATTTTAAAAAAATAAAAAAATGGCATTAGAAATAACAGATTCAAATTTTGAAGAATTAGTATTAAAATCGGACAAACCAGTTTTGGTTGATTTTTGGGCAGAGTGGTGTGGACCTTGCCGCATGGTAGGCCCAGTTGTAGAAGAATTAGCAACCGAATACACAGGAAAAGCAGTAGTAGGTAAAGTTAATGTAGATACAAATTCTGAAATATCGGTAAAATACGGTATTAGAAACATACCCACTATTTTGTTTTTTAAAAACGGTGAGGTTGTTGAAAAACACGTTGGTGTAGCTGCTAAAAATATTTTAGCCGATAAATTAAACGCTCACATGTAATTGTAAAATTATAATTTTAAAAAGCCATTTACTTTTATGTAAATGGCTTTTTTAATTTTAAATTCATCTTTAATAGTTAACATAGTTTAATTTTTATAATAACACATCATCCCTAAAAAAATTGTAAATTAGAGCATATAAAAATGAAACTATTTATTTTACTTGTTATTACGTTATGTATAAATGCATCGGCTTTTGCTAGTTACATTTTAATACCGATGGATGATTCTCAAAAAAATCATTTAAAAAGTTATGGCATTGCTTATTGGAGTTTAAAAGGTGAACTCGAAATACAATGGCTTGTAAATTATCGTGGCGGTAGTTTTTTAATACCTAACTCAAAATTAGTGAGTAACGAATGTACTATACGTGGCGTAAGTTTTGAAACAATATCGGATGCGCAAGCTAATGGCATACTTGCCGATATTGCAAACCCCGAAGTAAACCAAGATGCTATTAAATTAGAAAAAGCACCTAAAATTGCAGTATACTCTCCAAAAATAAAACAGCCCTGGGACGATGCCGTAACACTGGTTTTAAAATATGCCGAAATACCATACGAAACAGTTTATGATGAAGATTTATTAACTGATAAATTAAAAAATTTCGATTGGTTGCATCTTCACCATGAAGATTTTACGGGACAGTATGGTAAATTTTATGCGCAATTTAAAAATGCGGCTTGGTATCAAAATGAAGTAAAAGATAACGAAGAAACTGCCAAAAAATTAGGCTTCACAAAAGTATCGCAACTTAAGTTAGCCGTAGCAAAAAAAATTAACGAGTTTGTATTTAGTGGTGGTTTTATGTTTGCTATGTGTAGCGCAACCGATAGTTACGATATTGCACTTTCGTGCGAAGGCATTGATATTTGCGAAACAATGTTTGACCACGATGCCGCAGATGCCGCTATGAATAAAAAAATTGATTTTACTAAAGGTTTAGCTTTTGAAAAATATCAGTTAAGCACAAATCCTTACGAATACGAATACTCAACCATTGATGCTACCACAACCCGCAATCAATATGGAGTTACACAACAAAACGATATGTTTACGTTGTTTGATTTTTCGGCCAAATGGGATCCTGTACCTACAATGTTATGTCAAAACCACGCGCAAACTATTAAAGGTTTTTATGGACAAACAACCGCATTTACAAAAAATTATATTAAAAAAAATATTTTAATATTAGGCGAATCTAAAGCATTTAACGAAGCAAAGTATATACACGGCGATTTTGGTAAAGGCACTTGGACATTTTATGGTGGCCACGATCCTGAAGATTATCAACACCGAGTAGAAGACCCACCAACCGATTTAAACCTACATCCAAATTCGCCAGGGTATAGGTTAATATTAAATAACATATTGTTTCCGGCGGCTAAAAAGAAAAAACAAAAAACATAATAGTTGTTTATTTACTACATTATTTACTCATCTTAATTAATTAGGTTCATTTTTAATAGCCTTTTAAGGCAAACTTTAGTTTTTATACTACTGATAATTAACTGGTTAGCAATTATTAAACTTTATTACTATTTTATCTAATTTGATTAGCACAATTCAATTAAATTTTTACTTTTGCATTAAATAAAAAAATAAAATTATGTATTGGACATTAGAATTAGCATCGTGGTTAGAAGATGCGCCTTGGCCGGCTACTAAGGATGAGTTAATTGATTTTGCTATTCGCTCGGGTGCACCAATGGAAGTGATTGAAAATTTGCAAGAAATGGAAGACGAAGGTGATGCCTATGAAACGATTGAAGAAATTTGGCCAGATTACCCAACAAAAGACGATTTCTTTTTTAACGAAGACGAATATTAAAAACAAAAAAGGCTTGCTAAATGCAAGCCTTTTTTGTTAATTATTATTTTGTTACGATACAATAATAGTGGCTTTTTTTTAAGTAATACCATTGTGAAATACTATTGATAAAACGAAGACTTTTTTTACGAAACTAATTAATAACTTTGCATTGTATTATGAGCGATAAAATTAAACACGAATGTGGGGTAGCCCTTATTAGACTGTTAAAACCATTAAGTTTTTACCAACAAAAATACGGGAGTAGCCGTTATGGTTTACATAAAATGTACCAGTTAATGGATAAAATGATTAACCGTGGGCAAGATGGTGCAGGTATTGCTACTGTTAAGTTAGATGTGCCTGCGGGTACAACCTACATCGATCGTTTACGATCTATAGAACCTAAGGCAACTCAAGATATTTTTTCGCAAGTAAATGATTTATATTTAACTGCAAAAACAAAATTTCCTGATAATTATAGCGATGTTGCTTGGCAAAAAAGTAACATACCATTTATGGGCGAACTTATTTTAGGTCATTTAAGGTATGGTACCTTTGGTAAAAACAGCATACATAGCTGCCATCCATTTCGTAGGCAAAATAATTGGATGGCCAGAAACCTTGTGGTAGCTGGTAATTTTAATTTAACAAATGTTGATGAGTTGCTCGAGCATTTAGTTGAATTAGGCCAACACCCCAGCGAACAAGCCGATACGATAACGGTAATGGAAAAAATTGGCCATTTTTTAGACAAAGAAAACGATCGCTTATTTAAACAATTTAAAGAGCAAGGCTTAGATAACTTTACAATATCAAAAAAAATTCAGGAACATATTGATGTTGCCGCAATACTAAAAGAAAGTAGTAAACGTTGGGATGGTGGTTACGTAATGGCCGGAATGATGGGCCACGGCGATAGTTTTGTATTGCGCGATCCAAATGGCATACGCCCTGCTTATATTTATAAAGATGATGAGGTTATTGTTGTAGCAAGCGAGCGCCCAGTTATACAAACAGTATTTAATGTAGCAATTAACGAGGTGCTCGAAATTAAACCTGGCTATGCAGCAATAATTAAAAAAGATGGAACGCTTAGCCAAGTAGAAGTTATTGCGCCCTTAGAAAGAAAAGCTTGCTCGTTTGAGCGAATTTATTTTAGCCGAGGTAACGATGCTGATATTTATAAAGAACGAAATAAGTTAGGCCGCTATTTAGTACCACAAGTTTTAAATGCAATTAATAATGATTTAGAAAACACTGTTTTTAGTTACATACCAAATACTGCCGAGGTAGCATTTGGTGGTTTGGTTGAGGGAATTGATGCATATATAAACGAACAAAAAGCTAAAGATATTTTAGCTTTAACACATCCTATAAACGAAACCAAGTTAACCGAAATTTTAGTACGCCACCCACGTATACACAAAGTAATTTTAAAAGATGCAAAACAACGCACCTTTATTACGGCCGATGAAGACCGAGATAGCTTAGTAAATTTAATTTACGATGTTACTTACGAAACAGTTAAAAAAAATTGTGATACCTTGGTTGTATTAGATGATAGCATTGTACGCGGCACTACCTTAAAGCAAAGTATTTTGCGTATTTTAGATAGATTACATCCAAAAAAAATCATCATCATTTCATCGGCACCACAAATAAGATACCCCGATTGTTACGGCATTGATATGGCAGTTTTGGGTAAATTTATTGCGTTTGATGCAGCTATTAATTTAATTAAAGATAATGGCAAACAAGATTTATTACAAAGCGTTTACCAAAAAGCTAAAGCAGAGTTATTAAAACCTAAAGAAGAACAAGTAAACGTTGTTAAAGAAATTTATAAAGCATTTAGTAACGAACAAATTTCTGATAAAATTGCTCAAATGTTACGCCCAGCTAACCTAAAAGCCGACTTGCAAATTATATATCAAACAATTGAAGGCTTGCACCAATCGTGCCCCGATAATTTGGGCGATTGGTACTTTACGGGTAACTACCCAACACCAGGCGGTAACAAAGTTGTAAATAAAGCTTTTGTAAATTACATGGAAGGTAGTAACGAACGCGCTTATTAATAAGTTATTTTTCAGCAGTCTTGACTTTTGTTTCTTTGTGTTAAGACAAAGAAATTTGAAAACAAAATCAATACTTTCAGACGCCAGAACTCGACGCTAGAAAAAACTGTGTACTCGCAACAACTACTAACCACAGGCAAGCGTTATTTGCACATTTCGGTTTCAGCTTTTGCAATTTTTTTAGCGGTAGAAAGTTTTTTCATTTTGCAAAAGTCAGTTAACATTAATTCATTAACTTAGCATTTCG
>JAYSUQ010000066.1:0-5466 GCA_043718985.1 Bacteroidota bacterium
TGTTGTTATTACAGATAAAGTACGCGCAACTGGCGATGTTAAAACAGGTAAGCTTGTAGCCGATACCATTAAAATGGATGCGAGTAAAATTATAGAAGGGCAAACAAACATATTTGGCGATGTGCGAGCTAAATTTAAATTAGAAGTTACGGGCGTATCAAACTTTAACGACCAAGTAAACTTTAGCCGTAGCGCACAAATTAATAACGAATTAAATGTTGGTGGCACTACAAATTTAAATGGCGATGTGCAATTACGCAAAGGTTTTACATTTGATGGCACTAATGGCATTAGTTTTACACCAGCAACAGCAACAACTGGCGAGGTTTATAAAATTGGACCAGGCTCAGGTTCAGCTCCCATAAACCCTTGTTTTTCCCCATCAAAAGATCCTTGGTTCTTTTTTGGCGGAAGAATACAGTTATACGATCAAGCTACTAATGTGGCTTTAACTATGGGTTCTGATAATTACGGAACACAAATAGATGCATCGGGTAACAATGGTTTACTAGTTAATTTTTATTGCAAAAAAAATACGGCAATTAATACAGCTTGGGTATTAAATACCGATGCTGCCGGCAACACTACCGCAACACAAAACGGAGGCACGGTTTACTTGGGAGCTAAAGTTGATTTAACTAAAAGTTTAAAAATTGGTTGGACGCAAAGTGGGGCTATTGATTTAAACACATCTATTGAAATAAACCAAAACGAAGCAATGGGCAATGGCATTAAATTAAACACCTATAACAACGGTTTAAAATTTATTACTATTAATAACTCAAACTTTACCACATCGCCTTTTACCGTTTTTGGCGATGGCAGTTTAAACACAGGCTCACATGTTGTAAATGGCGATGTTACTATATCAAATTTAGCGGGCATTGGTAACCGTGGCGTATCGGTTAATGCTAACGGCAAATTAATAACAACTGTTAACGGTACTGCGGGTTCTGCTTGGCTACTAGGTGGTAACCCAAGTGGTGGTTTACCAATTGGCCCAACAGATAATTCGGACTTACCTTTTATAACAGGTAGAGGTACTGAGCAAATGCGGATTGATATTGCGGGTAATGTACTAATAGCGAATCGTGGCACTACGAATTTAAGTTATAAAAAAACATTAACCGTAAATGGCGATGTTTGTTTTGCTAACTACGATGCAATTAACCCTTTAAGCCCACATGCAAACGATGGTTTTAGCGGGCTTGAAATACTAGGGGGAGGTAAAACCCCAACACGCAAAGGCATTTCTGTTGATGCTGACCCTAATGGAGATTTTAATTTTTTTATCAATTCAAATCAAGGTGGTGCCGATTTTAATTTTGTAAATTCTTTTAATGGAGGTATTTCTGCAACAAATCCACCGTTATTAAAAGTTTCCTCTAACGGTAATGTTTCAATTGGTACTCCATTAAACAATAATCCATTTAATTACAAATTAGCAGTTAACGGTGCAATTGGCTGTAAAGCCTTTAAAGTTGAAATAAATAGTTCGGCTTGGAGTGATTTTGTTTTTGATAGTGATTATAAATTAATGCCATTAATAGATTTAGAAAGTTTTATAAAACAAAACAAGCATTTACCTAATATACCAAGTAATGCAGAGGTAGATGCAAATAATGGTGTTGATGTAGTTGAAATTGAAAGTAAATTGTTGCAAAAAGTTGAAGAGCTTACATTGTATATTATACAACAACAAAAAGAAATTAATAGCCTTAAAAGTTTAATTAAAAAATAATGAACTAAATTTATTATATGAAACATTTAAAATTATTTTCCTTATTAATATTATCACTTCTTTTTATTAGTGGCTGTAAAAAATACCCCGATGACCATAAAATATCTCTACAAACAGCAAAAAAACGATTACAGGCGCACCAATGGTATTTTAGTAAACTTTTTATAAATGGGGCAGATTCAACAATGGCACATTTACATAATATAATTCCTAATAGTACTTCCCCAAGAGATTTTAGTTTTATGGTTACTAAAGGATTGAATTATAAAACTGATGGGGGCGAAATATCTTTTCCTTTTATCCCAAAACCACCAAATACATCTACACCAGATTACACCTCAACTATTTCTATAAACAAACATAAAACAATTTTAAAAATAGCTGGCGGATTTGTTGATAATTATAATAACGGAGCTATTACACCAAGCACTATGAATTCTATAATGTATATTTCTGATTCAAGATTAGGTAATGGTGAATGGGAAATAACCAAACTAACTAAAACAGATTTACATATAAAAACAACCTTTAATAATTACGAAGTAAAATTTGAATTTGTAAACTAACAATTATGAAAAAACACATATCATCATTTTTCTTGCATTTTTTAATGTTCTTAATAGTTGCTTTAACCGGCTGTAAAAAATATCCCGATGACCATAAAATATCTCTACAAACAGCAAAAAAACGATTTAGGGCCCACGAATGGTTTTTTAGTAAACTCTTTATAAATGGAAAAGATTCCACAATGACACATCTTCATAATATTTTACCAACCAAAAACTCTACCAGAGATTTAAGTTTTAAAATAACTGAAGGATTAAACTACAAAAGTGATGGTGGTGTTATAGCATTCCCTTTTTATCCTAAACCAACTTCAGCATATCCAGATCTAACATCGGCAATGTCTATTAATGAAAAAAAGACGGTTTTAACAATGGGTTGGCCTATTATGAATACTCTAATTCCAAATACAATGAACAGTTCTATTTGGATTCCAATAAGAACAACTTGGGAAATTACTAAACTAACTAAAACAGATTTACATATTAAATCAACCTATAATAATTACGAAGTAAAATTTGAATTTGTAAACTAACAATTATGAAAAATTTAATTCTACTCATTACTATTTTAAGTACTTCTATAAATACTATTGGTCAAGACGTATACCAAAACCATCAAAAATATTGGTTTTTGCGTAGCAAGTTACGTAACGATTTAATGAAGGTCGGTTTAAACCAAGGCGAAAGTATACCATTTGCACAACGAGGCTTAGATACAAAAACTAATAATCAGGCAAATGCATCGGGCGTAACATCGGGTGGCGATTTAATTAGCGAACTAGGCATTTATATTGGCGTTTTAGCTACTGAGTATAAATTATTAAAAAACAATAATCAAAACACCGATAGTGTTAAACATGAGTTGTATTGTGCATTAAATGCAGTTAATCGTTTAGATTACACAGCCGAACCTATGTATGGTAATTATAGCCCAAGTACTAATGGTTTTTTGGTAAGAGATGATATACCAAAAGATTTTATTTTTAAAAACTACAAGCATTTTAATTATTACAATACTTGGGATGGTTTACTAAGCTCAACAACAAATAATCATTTATATAATAGACCACTAGATTTAATCCCAATTCCAAATACATCTGCTACAGATAGGGGGTTTCATTCCTCAATACAAAGAGGACAAGTATTAACTAATTCAGTTTTTTATTCAAATTTTCAATATCATAATGACCATCCTTCCGACCCACTTTCTACATACGGCAACTACGCCATGAGTCAAGACCATATCATATCTTTAATGTATGGTTTACGGTTAGTAAGCGAGTATGTTGATGGTGGAGCAATGGATAATAACCAGCATTTTAATTATGGGGATGAGGCATATTACTCAATTTTAGATGAGGCAGGCGTTATATCAGATAGAATAGTAAAATATTTAAAAAACAATAATTGGCGTATTAAAAAACCAAATGGTTATGATGTTAGCGATAACGATGGCGGTAATGTAAAAGCATATGCCTATGCATTAGCGCAAATTGCAGGTAAAATAAATTTGCCAGGCACAAGTATTAATCATTGGCCATCGGGCTCAAGCTTAGTGCCTATTATAGATCCAGCCTATCATAACACTCATTCTAAAAACTGGGGATTTACTGAGTTTGAAACTGCTGCAAAATCACTCGGCACCAGTTTTGATATTACTACACAATTAGGCGAATTAACAGCGGCCTGCCAATGTTTATTTAGCAAATTAGGCGGCAATATTGTTACCACTATAACATTTATTTTACAAAAATTATGGAAATGGCTAGGTGCTTTTTTAGGGTGGATTTTACACTTTATACTTAATATTTTAAACACATTAATACCAATTAGTTGGAACAACACAACATTTGTTCAAAGTTTACCAAACGCAATACAATTAGCGCCCAATGCCAATCAATTGCGATTTAGATTGAAATACCAACAAGATTATGTGTTGCTAACAAATATGTTATTAAGAGGCGCATTAGCAGCAGGCGTTCCAACTCAAGTTATTAATTTTTATAATAGCGCATTAACGCGTACAAGTAATATTTTAAACAGTGCGCCATGCGAAGGCCCAATGAATTTTTCAAGTGCCACACTCTCGTCAAGTTCTTATGCTGTTACATCAAATTATAATGTTCGTGAATGGTCAGGTTATTCATTAATAGAGCATACAAACATACTTGGTTCAGATAATGTTGATTATGCTGGTAGCGGCACCCCAACTTGGGGTTTGCAATCAGGAGAATTTAATGGCTTAGATTATATGTTGTATCATAATTTGTATTATTTATACGAAACAAGTAAAAACGGCACATCGGGTATTAATTCTATAGATTTAAGTAATCGTTTTGTAAATTATACTTTGCCGACCTCTGACGGAACAGGCTCACAAACAAATCCAACAACAATAGGTGCATTTGAACATATTATTGCTGATGGTCATGTAAACAGTAATGCTGATGTACAATTTTTAACAGGAAAAGATTTTGCCGTAACTTATGGCTCTAACTATACAATTGATTTAGGGGCGCAGGTTTCAGTTGATGTGCACAGATACAATTGCTCAAACAATAATTATTTAGGCGGTAGTGTTATGCGCACTTCAAATAATAAACCCGACACAAATGATGTATATGGTCCAATTGCATCGTCTGTTAAATTACACGAAGTTACTTATCCACTTGAATTTAAAAAAACAACAGAGGCTACAAATAATTCTAAAAAAAACACAGTACAAAACTTATACAATAATAAAAATGTAGTAAGCTTAAATAATTATATCGAAGTGTTTCCAAATCCAAGCAATGGTACTTTTAATATTAAAATAAATTCAAAATATGATGATGAAACATATATTATATCAATTTTTGACATTACAGGTAAGCAGGTAGCTCAATACGTAAACTTAACTAGTCTTAATAAAACAATAGGAATTAAAAATCCAAATTTAACTACTGGCACATATTTAATTAAAGTTATTGAAAATAAAAATGGCAACCAATACACTGAAAAACTAATCATTCAATAATATTTTAGTAGCAATAATAAACTTACAAAATGAAAAATACAAAAACAATAATGTTATCTAGGCTCTCGAATTGCGAGGGCGACGGCAAGACCGATTGAGGCATGGTGGTTGCGCCAAGTGGCTCGACGACCTGGCCCGCGTTG
>JAYSUQ010000067.1:0-5455 GCA_043718985.1 Bacteroidota bacterium
ATTAATTTGTAGCGACCCAAATACAAGCGCCATTTCGGGCCTAACTATTGGTAATGTTTATTATATTCGGGTATTTTCTTTTGGTTCTTCAGCCGGTGAAAACACAACATTTAGTGTATGTGTAACCACACCTGTTATTGTTACGCCAACAAACGATAATTGCTCGGGTGCAACTGCAGTAGTTGTAAACTCGGGCACAGCATGTACAACGCAAGCAAATGGTACTTTAAATAATGCACTCACATCTACAGTACCTAACGATTGTTTTGGTGCTGCCGATGATGATGTGTGGTACAGATTTGTTGCAACTGCCGGCACGCACTCTATTAATATTAATAATATTGCAGGTAGTGGTTCATCCGATTTGTACCACTCTGTTTACACTGGAACATGTAATTCATTAGGTTCAGCTTTAATTTGTAGCGACCCAAACTCGAGTGCTGTAACAGGCTTAACTATTGGCACAGCCTATTATATTAGAGTGTTTTCATACACAACAGGCAATCAAAACACAACGTTTAGTGTATGTGTAACTACACCTACTGTGCCACCAGCGCCAACAAACGATAATTGTACAAGCCCTACAACTGTTGCTGTTAATACTGGCTCGATATGTACTACACAAACAAATGGTACTTTACTAGGTGCTACAGCATCTACACAAAGTACAAGTTGCGGTAATAATTATGATGATAACGATGTTTGGTATAGTTTTGTTGCCACATCAACTTTTCATCAAGTATCGTTAAATAATGTTGCTGGCAGTAATAGCGATTTATACCACTCTATTTATCTTGCCAATTGTGCTTCACTTGGTGCGGCTTTAATTTGTAGCGACTCTAACACAAGCACACCAACAGGCTTAACAGTAGGTAGCACCTATTTTGTTAGGGTTTATACAGTTGGCACTACTTTTGGCGAAACGGCCACATTTAGTGTTTGTGTTACAATACCGCCACCGCCACCAGTAAATTTAACATGTAGTGGTATGCAACCAATATGCTCGGGCTCATCAATTAATTTTATTGCTCAAAGTAACGGTGGCACTGCCGAACCAGGTAATAATTATGGTTGCTTATCTACTAAACCAAACCCAACTTGGTTTTTTATGGAAATACTAACAGCTGGTACAATGGCAGTTGATATAACCGCTGCATCTGATGTTGATTTTGCAATGTGGGGGCCTTATGCAAGTTTAACAACAGCAAAAGCATCGTGTGGTAGTTATCCAAGCCCTACAGATTGTAGTTACTCATCATCGCCAACCGAGCAAGCAAATGTTAACGCTGTTACTGTTGGCCAAGTATATGTAGTATTAGTTACTAATTACGCTAACACGGTGCAAAACATACAGTTAACACAAGCGCCTGGTGCAAGTGCTACAACAAACTGTGCTGCTGTTTTGCCAATTAGTTTAATAACATTTAATGCAACAATTAACGATAAAAATACAGTTAATGTTAATTGGGAAACAGCATCCGAAAAAAACAATGATTATTTTAAAGTAGAAAAATCAAAAGATGCAACTGTTTGGAGTGATTTAGTAACAGTTAAAGGTAACGGCAACAGTAACACTGTTAACAAATATGCTGTAACTGATGAAAAACCATTTATTGGTGTTACTTACTACCGTTTAAAACAAATAGATTTTGATGGTAATTTTAGTTACTCTCAAATTAAATCGGTTGATTTTAATAAAGATTTTGGTGAACTTACAAACGTGTATCCTAATCCTACAAAAGATGTTTTAAATTTTGATGTTACCAGTAAATATAAAGGAGAAGTAATTGTTGAAATTTTAAATTTTGCAGGTTTAACAGTTCAAAAAGAAATAAAACCATTAGAGGTTGGAATTAACACACAATCAGTAACATTAAATAGTTTAAAAAATGGCGTTTATTTATTAAAAATTACGTTTGCTAATTCGGGTAAAAGTACAATTCATAAAATTATCAAAAACTAAATTTTAAAATAGCATAAATTTAAAACAGCCACTTAGTAATTATTAAGTGGCTGTTTTTAGTTTATATTAAAAAATAAGGATTGGTGTTATTTAAATTTACAAGTAAGCATGGCTACATCATCCGTAAACGGAATTTCGCCCTTAAATTCGTCGGCAAAATAAAGCATTGCTTTGTTTATTATATCGCAACTAGCATCTTTATTATCAATTATAATTTGTTCTAAATCTTGTTGTGTTACATTTTCATCTTTATTATTAATGGCATCAGTTAAGCCATCGGTATACATAAATAAAATGGCGTTTTTAGATACCAATACCGATTCTTTTTCTAATGCAAATAACGGATTTGTAATTCCTAACAAGGTGCACCCTTTATCTAACAACGTAATAGTATTGTTATTATATAAAATTGGTGAGTTGTGCCCAGCATTAATATAATTTAATTTACGAGTACCAATGTTGTATTTAGCAATAAAAAGCGATACAAATTTTTCGTGTTTTGCATTATCACATATTAATTGATTTAAATCAATTACAATTTCGGTAATGGTTTGCGTGTATTTTAAAAGCACGCGTAATGCTGCCTGCAAATTACTCATTAATAATGCTGCCGAAACACCTTTGCCCGAAATATCGGCAACACAAAACACACACTCTACTTCGTTAATCCAAATTACATCGTAGTAATCGCCGCCAACTTGTTGATGTGGAAAATACATCACATCCATTTCAAGTTCTTCTATATTAGGAAGTGAGGATGGAAACAATAAATTTTGCATTCCTTTTGCAAGTTCTAACTCTTTTTGAATGGCTGCTTTTTGTAAATTTTGTTTAGATAGTTTTTTATTTTCAACAGCCACAATCATAATATTAGTGAGTGTTTGTATAAACGGTAAATGCTTAATGGCCGAACTCATTTCGAGTTTTTTTTCATCAATATCGCCTAATAATACAAATGCTAACGGAGTTTGTTTATGATATACAGGTATTACAATTTCAAATCGTTTACTCAAATTTCCATTTGTGTACGATATTGTTTCTATTTCTTTAATTTCTAATAATTCGTTTTCAAACACTAAATGGTTAAAATCTTTATCAACCCCATATTTTAATATACACGTCCATTCATCATTAAAACTAAATAACACCAGCTTACCAACGTTTAATCGGTTTTCTAAAATTTCTTGGTAAATATCGAGTAACTGAGATGTTGATGCGTTGTTGTTAATTGCCTTTGTCATTTCTAACAAGGCGTTTAATTTTACATCTTTAACCGTATTTGAGGTAGTTTGACTCAAGTTTATAATTTTAGTTATTTAAATGTAACCATTTATTTTACAAAGTTTTAATTAATGATTTTAAAAATTTAAGTATCAATAGTTAATGTTTTTGTTTTTTTGACTACTTTTGATTGCTTACAAAATGTTGTTCAAAATTAAATCATACATATCAGTGCTAATGCTTGCATTATTACTTTTTCCAATAGCTGAAAAAGTAGTGCACGAATTAGGGCATTTAAATGATAAACATTGTGAAATAAAAGCAACCCATTTTTGCGAGCAAGAGCACCATTGTTCTATCTGCGATTATATTTTCTCGTCGTCCGTTGCAATATTACCAAATGAAAATCCGCAAATAATTGCATTTCCTCAAAACAACTTTAACGTTTTTTTTGAAGTTTTTTTAAGCCCTAAAACTTCATTAAAATATACCTTACCATTAAGAGGCCCGCCAACTGTTTAGTTTTTCTTGTCAGTTTATTGTTGTGTAATACAATAGTAAAAAAATACTAAAATTTTATTTTAGTTATAAAACAATTTCTTTTGCAATGTTTTATTAAAGTTTATTTCAAAATAAAATTTTTGAAATAAAACAATATCATTTAATTTTTTAAATAATGAAAAGTTACATTAATCGGTACTTATACCTGTGTTTTGTTTTGATTATTAGTTTTAGTACGTGTTACGCTCAAACTAATTGTGAATTTAGTTTTTCGGGTAAAATTATTGATTTAGATGACGGGAAAGAGTTAGACGATGCAATTGTTATTTTAAAACAATTAAACCAAACTCAACTAACAAATGAGCACGGTGGGTTTAAATTTTTAAAACTTTGTGCGGGTCGTTATCAATTTATAATTCAACATATTGGTTGCAATGATACCATCATAACTGTTGAATTAATAAATAACACCAAACTTACAATAAAACTACCGCACAGTGCTATAGAGCTAAGTGAAATTGCCGTTATGGATAAACAAGCAGATATGGTTAAAACACAAACTGTTGATGAAATAAAAGAAAAAGAATTAGATGCAACAAGAGGCCAATCGTTAGGCGAATCGTTAAAATTAATAAGCGGTGTAACCACTTTAAATACTGGTAGTACAATTTCAAAACCAATGATACATGGCATGCAAGGTTACAGAGTATTGATTTTAAACAATGGTATTAGGCAAGAGGGGCAACAATGGGGAAATGAACATGCACCTGAAATTGACCCATTTATAGCACAAAAACTATCGGTAATTAAAGGAGCAAATTCGGTAAAATATGGTAGCGATGCCATGGCAGGCGTTATTTTAGTTGAACCAAACGATTTACTAGATACTGCTGCAGTAACGGGCGAAATAAATTTAGTAGGTATGAGTAATGGACAAACAGGTGTTGCATCGGGTATTTTACAAGGCTATTTTGATAAAATAAAAGGCTTTAATTGGAGCATACAAGGAACCTATAAAAAAGGCGGCACTATAAAAACACCAACCTATTATTTAAAAAATACAGGAATTGAAGAAAAGAATTTTTCGTATGCATTAGGGTATCACCGAAAAAATTGGGGAATTGAAAGTTATTATTCTCAGTTTAATACTAAAATTGGCATTTTTAGTGGTGCACACATTGGTAATTTAACCGATTTAAAAAATGCTTTTAATGCCCAAAAACCACAAGATAGTTTAGCAATTTTTAGTTATGATATTGATAGGCCTTACCAAGATATTACACACGAACTTGCAAAAAGCAAATTTCATTTTCATATAGCGCCCCGATGGATTGCTACTATTCAATACGCCTATCAGTATAACATACGTAAAGAATATGATAAACACCCACCATTAAACAATGCTTTAGCCGCGCTTAATAAACCCGAATTAGATTACCGTATTACATCGCAAACAATTGATTTAGCAATTGAGCATTTAAATATTAAATCGTTTAGGGGCGAATTTGGTGGGAGTTATTTGAACCAAAAAAATGTTTATCTAGGTCGTTTTTTTGTTCCTAACTTTATTAATAATACCTGGGGGGTATTTGCTAATGAACGCTATGTAAAGCAACACATAGAATTTGAAGTTGGATTAAGATTTGACCAAAAAAACTTAAAGTCGTTTTATTATATAGGTAATAATTTAGTGAAGCCCGAACTGAATTTTAATAACATGTCGTGGAATATTGGAACCATCTTAAAACCAAAACCAAATTTAAACTTCTT
>JAYSUQ010000068.1:0-16540 GCA_043718985.1 Bacteroidota bacterium
CACGAACATTAAAAGATTTTCCTGAAAAAGAAAAAAAGATTTGGACTAAAGCTCCTAAACAACTATTTGAAAAAGCGATTGCAATGCAAGTAGATTCGGCCGAAGATGTTGTTAGGCTATTAGATACGCAATGCTATTTTGACTTATTAAACATACCTTACCCAACAAACAGAAATGCTGTTATTGAAAAATTTGAATCAGAAAAATTTATAAAGTCAAATTTAAACGGCTACAGCATTACAAATTTAGGCGCTTTGCTTTTTGCAAAAAACGTATCTGATTTTGATTCTGTAAAAAGAAAAGCTGTTAGAGTAATTGTTTACAATGGAAAAAATAAATTAAAAACATTAAAAGATCAAGAGGGTATTTATGGATATGCTTTAGGATTTCAACGATTAATGAAATTTATTAACGACCAATTGCCTTCAAATGAGGTTATTGGTCAGGCATTGCGAGATACCATAACAATGTATCCCGAAATTGCATTAAGAGAATTAGTAGCCAATGCAATTATCCACCAAGATTTTTCTGAAAGAGGAACGGGGCCAATGGTTGAAATATATTTAGATAGAATCGAAATTTCAAATCCCGGTTTACCCTTAATTACGCCAAATCGTTTTATAGATGAGTATCAATCTCGCAATGAGGATTTGGCAGGTATAATGAGAAGATTTAGAATTTGTGAAGAAAAAGGTAGTGGTATAGATAAGGTGATAACTTCAATCGAATTGTTCCAGTTACCTGCAATTGACATTCAAATTCAAGAAAAACACACAAAGGTAATTTTGTATTCATATTTAAAATTTTCTGTTATGGATAAAAAAGACCGAATAAGAGCTTGTTATCAGCATGCTTGTTTAAAATATGTGATGAACGAAAAAATGACTAACCAAAGTTTGAGAGAGCGATTTAAAATTGCTGACGAAAATGCAGCCATGGTATCGCGTATTATAAAAGATACGTTTAAATCGGGTTTAATAAAAGAAGAGGATCCTGATAGTAAGTCTCGAAAATTTGTAAGATATATTCCTAATTGGGCATAACTTTTATTTGATTAGATAATTCTGAAAATAAAAAAATTCAAGCTAAGTATCTCTTTGTTAAATAGTTGCTTATTTGATGGTTATTTGACTGAATCAACAAGTTATTAACAATTAAGCGGAAGTTTATTTGACTAAAAAACAAGTTATGAATATTTAAGAGGTTAAATTATTGAAAATCAGGAATATTTTATTTGATGGTTATTTGATTAATAAACTAAACCTTCTCTAACTTTTGAAGTTACAAAACAATTGAAAAATAATGAATTTGTTATTTAAAAAAAATAAAATAAGTCAATTAAAAAAGATTGAAATAAAAGCTACAGAAATTTCCCAACTCCTGTATAATACATTACTATTAGAGGGCGAAATGGAACATGCACTTTATGAGTATGAGTTAGTTGAACACATTGATTATTGGAAAGACAGTTTAAAAAAAGATAATGAAGATTTTGTTTTTGTGGTAACAGTAAATACAGGTCATACAGCAATGCTGTTAATTACTAAACAAAATAAATTGTTTATAAACGAAAAAGCTCGCAAACAATTACAAACATATTGGAAGTTAAATTATCAAAAAAACATAGAGTTGTTATTACCAACCATGGTCGAAAATTTAGCAAATGATTGTTTTGCATTAACAGGTGGCGTAATAGTATAAAATTAATTTTTGTAAAATGCCTACCTACAAATTTAAAGGTAAAATACATACAGATTACAATGGCTACATGGAGTTACTTAAATTTTATAATTTTTGTAAAATGCATAATACTTGTTGTATTACCATAGATTGGGCTGAGTTAGAAATGTTAGACGCAAATTTATCAGCCATATTATGTGGCATGATGCACAAATTAAAAAAGGATAATAATTTAAGTTTCTTTTTAGACGTTAAACAATTTTGTGCTGTGGGCAGTATTTTCCGGTTGCAGGCGAACTCAAATTTACAATGGTTGATTTAGGCTGTGGCTTTCTAAAAAAAATTGCTGAATGCACAAAAGACAGCGATAAAATTGAAAAATGCGTAGAGGCAATTCAATGGGCAATTAGAGGAGGTTCTACAAAAGTTGAAGCTAAAGGAGGAACTGGGTTAAAAAAAATGTTATTTTACTGTAAATCAAGTTCTTCATCAATACATATTGTTAGCGATAATACCTATTGGAAATTCGATAATAGCATTACTAATCATTGGATTAACAACCCATTTTTAGGTACTACCATACATTTAATTATGCGGTATTCATAAATAAAGTATATTTGCCGTCCAAATTTGTAACTGTTTGGCATTAAATTCGTATAATTACATACCATGAAAGACAAAAAAATTGATATTGCTCAAGTAATTGGAACGCAAAATGCAATTCTTCAAAAATTTGGTTTACAAGTTGCCGAATTTGTTTTAATTGAAAAATCAAATACTGATACAATTACTTTAGATTTTTCAAACTTAAATAATGCTACATCAGGCTTTTTTCACGCATCAATTGGTAATTTAAAAAAAGAGTTAAATGGTTCGTTCACTTCTACAATTAAAACAATTGGTTTAGAAAAAAATTCGACTTGGCTTGATAAATATAATGATGCGATTGATATAGTTAGCAACCCAAATAAAGCTAATGAAATTGATAAAGCAATTGCAGAATTATTTGATTAATATATGCCTGCATTTGACATTGACTCTGTAAAACCCACAGATTATCCAGTATTTTTTATTGATAGTAACATTTGGTTAGCCTATTTTCAAAACAATAGAAGTACCAATATTCCTAACAAAGAAATAGCCAAACAAATTGAACCGATGAGGTTTTATATTGATTATCTCATTTGGCTTGATGATTTTTTTGAAGCAAATGTTAAAGGAATTGATGGAACTGATAAATCAATAAAACATCACCGCCCAAAAATTTTATTTTCGTCTTTGTTATCATCAGAAGTTGTTAATGCTTATTTGCGAAATATTTGTTTAAAATTATATCAAATAGAAAAGAACGATACAACTATTAAATTTAAAGATTATCGAAAATCAATTCAATATAAAAAAGATGTTGGAATTTTAGTAGATGATATAATTGCTTTAAGAGATTATTGCTATACTACCAACGATGATTTTAAAGACATGAATTTTTTTGACACAATTTCAGATTTTGTAAAGGAAAATGATTTTAATGATTATTTCTACATAAAAACTTGTATTAAACACGATTGCCCTATCATAACACACGATGGAGATTTTAAAAATAAAGGTGTTACAGTTTTAACAAAAAATAAAAAATACTTTACCTAATTAGGATTGTATTTTAACGTTACTTACATACCAAGTAAGGACTCAGTAATTTTATTTAGTAAATAATTTTAAATAATCATCCTTAATTAAATTTACATTTAATTGCTGGCTTATGTATGCCAGTGCAGCATTACAACTTAAGTTAAATTCGTTTTGATTTAAGTTAGCTAACGTTTGTATTGCTTTTATAAATAATTCGGTATTATTTAAATCAATATCAAAGCCTGCATTTTTAGTTGCTAAGTTACGCCAAGGTGTGTTGTTGCTTATTATAACAGGGCGGCCTTGCAATAGTGTTTGAACAATAACGTGCCCAAAATTTTCGGTTTGTGTTGGCAAAAACAAGGCGTGGTAATTGTTTATTACCTGTTCAACATCTGTTGATTTAATACTGCCTTTATAGTTAAACGTAATATTACTTGGCAATTGCTTTGCGTTAATTTCGCAGGTATTCCAATAATCTAAATCTTCTTTTGGCCCATAAATATCATATGTAATATTAATGTTTGTAATTTGCTTTAACACATTTATTGCAAAGTTTAAATTTTTAATATCTACAATTCGGGCAATAAAGCATAATTTAAGTTGGCCAATAGTTTTAGTAATTGGCACCACACTATTTATTGTACTTGGTAAATTTGATACTTGCGATAACAACACCGTTTTGCCAATTCGTTGTTTAATTTCTTCGGTTTCGTGAGTAGATGTTGACTGCCAATGTATGTTATTAAATAATCCAAAAACTTTAGCATACACTAAAAATATTTTTTTTTTGATTGGTTTTACAGCCAAAGCGGCATTGCGTAACATACCACGTGGTGCTAACACAACATCCGATTTTATTAAGCCCTGCTGTTTCCATTTTAAAGGTAACACCGAAAAATATTTCGAAAATAAACTGTTTAAATAAATAACATCGTGTGGGGTATTGCTTATGAGATTTAAAATAAACTTTGCATTTAAATTATCAGCACTTACATAAAAAACGGTTCGTCCTTCAAAGCTTGTCCATTCATTTATTTTAATATTGGCGTAAGGTTTTTCTTCTTTAAAATCTCTATCGGTTGTTATAATTTTAAAATAAATATCGTTACCTAAATGCGCTGTTAATGTTGCTATTGATTGTATTGGGCCGCCAGCTAAATAACCTGGCAAAAACCAATCGCATAAAATAAGTATCGTTTTTTTAGGCTTCAATGTTGTGCGTGTTAATCCAATTATTTAGTACAACTAAATGCCAAATTCTACTCCACACAATTTTTTTATCATTGTTTTAAAATCGTTGCCACAAATCCATAATTGCAGTTTCGTTAACAAAATTACGTTTACTAAATTCTGTTATATTTTTTTCGCAAAATGTTTTTAATTCGTTTTTTAACCAATCTTTCCATGGCAATGTAAATCCCATTTTTTGTCGGTTAGTAATATCTTGCGGTAACAAATCGCCTAAGGCATCAACCAATAATTTTTTAGGTGTATGCGGGTATTTGTATTCATCTTTAATACTTAATGCAAACTCTACCAAGGTATAATCAATAAATGGCACCCTTACCTCTAATGCAACAGCCATACTCATTTGGTCGGCATCACGTAGTAACACGTTTTGCATATATGTTTGTATTTCGTATAACGATATTTTAGTTAGTACGTGTTGTTTATCGGTAGTTGATGGTTTAATTAATGCTTTAATAAAATCATTATCGTTAACGTTGGCTTTAAGCAATGAATTGTAGGTGTTTTTATTAAATAATTTTCTATTTATTGGGTATGCGTTAAATCCACTAATAGTATCTAAAGCTAATATTTCGGCCATTTTATCGGCTTGCACGGTTTGTTTTTTAGCTGCTAATAATTTACCTATTATGGCTTTGGCAGGTATTAAATTTAACCAGCTTTTTTTTTCTAAATCATAAAATCGTTTAAAAATATCGTAACCAGCAAATAACTCATCGCCACCTAAACCCGATAAGGCCATTGTTATGCCTGCATTTTTTGTTGCCTTAGATACAATGTAACTATTTGGGCCATCGCCGCTCGGGTGGTCCATGGCAGCTAAGGCTTCGGGTAATTGGTTTAAAAAATTATTTGGAGTTAATTTTATTTCGTGATGGTGTGTATTAAATTTTGTGGCAATTTGTTTTGCATATTTTGCTTCGCTAAACTCACCTTCATCAAAACTTACATTAAAGGTTTGCACTTTTTCGGAAGATACTTTACTCATTAAACCAACAATGGCGCTGCTATCAATACCACCCGATAAAAATGCACCAAACGGTACATCGGCAACCAAGCGTCTTTCGACAGATTGAGTTAGCAATTCGTTTATTTTTTTGCAAGTATCATCATAAGATAAATCTTGTTGCGATTTTGAAAAATTATTGATATTCCAATATTGCTCAATTTTAAAATTTAAAGATTGAACGTTAAACTCAATAAAATGACCTGGCATTAACATAAATACATCTTTTAAAATAGTATTTGGTGCGTGCACGGTACTGTATTGTATGTATTCTGATACTGAATTTAAATTTATTTTTTTATCAATTAAATTTGATTTAATAAGTGCTCTAATTTCTGATGCAAATAACAATACATTGTTTTTAAACTGATAATAAACTGGTTTTATGCCAAGCCTATCTCTAAAAACAACTATTTTTTTTTCTACCTTATCCCAAATGGCAAAGGCAAACATACCGTTAAAATGTTGCACACAATTATTGCCCCATCTTAAATAGGCTGCTAAAATAACTTCGGTATCGGTATTTGTTTTAAAAATATAAGGTTGTTGGTTTGTGCCGTGTTCGGCACGTTGCAGTTGCAGTTTAATTTGTTTATAATTATACAATTCACCATTATAAATTAAAACAAAGCGCCCATCTTGCGAAAAAAATGGTTGCTTACCATCTTCACTTAAATCTATTATTGATAATCGGCGATGGCCAAGTAAACAATTATCGCTTTTAAAAACTCCTTGCGAATTTGGTCCGCGGTGTGCAATGGCATCAGTCATTAATTGAATGGCACTATTGTAAACATTAGTGTTTAATTCATTACCTACAATTCCTGTTATTCCGCACATCGTATTAATTTATAACCCTATTGCTTTTAAGTATTTTTCGTTTGCTATCATTCGTTTAATACCATCTTCAACACTTATTAAATCTCTTCCTAAAATTTCGCGCATTTTACTGTTATCGGGTTGCCTGCGTGTCATATCACCTTCTTTTAATGGTGGCAAGTGTATGAGTTTTGATTTGCTATTGGTTAGTTTAATAATTGTATTTGCAAGTTCAACAACGGTCGATAATTTATCGCAACCAATATTAATAACATCATTAACTAACAAATTTTTATTTAAAATAGTTACAATGGTATCAATCGTATCATCAACGTAAGTAAATGTTCGTGTTTGCGAGCCATCACCATATATGGTTATGTTTTGATTTTTTAATGCTAACGAAATAAAACGCGACACCACAAAATCGGTACTTTGATTTGGGCCATAGGTATTAAAAAATCTAAAAATAGTGTAAGGTAAACCGTATTCTTGCTCGTAACTTTTAAAGTAACTTTCGCCAACATTTTTAACTACCGCATAAGGCACGCGTGAGTTAAGTGGTGTGCGATGTTCGTGTTGTGGCAACTCAACTGGCTCGCCATAAACCTCGCTACTTGATGAAAAATACATGTGTTTAACCGATGAGTTTTTAGCCAAATTTAAAACATGTTTAATGCCCGAAATGTCATTTAAAACACTTACTGGGTTTTCTTGGGTGCGTGCCACACCAACTACGGCGGCAAAATGATATACATAATCAAAATTAAAGGCTAACATAATTGCCGACATATCGCGGTAATCATTAGCATCGGCTTTAATAAATTTCCACCTATCTAAATGGGTAGTTGGTAATTTTGATAAATACCCTGTAGATAAATTATCAACAATAACCACATAATTTGTTTTATCGGTAATTAATTTTTCGGCCAAAGCGCTACCCACGTTACCGGCACCACCTGTAATTAAAATTTTGTTTATCATAACTTAAAAATTGCATAGCGAATATACCTAAAATTTCGCAAAAGTATACAACAAATAATTGTACTTTTAAGGTATGAACATTGAACTTTTTTTAACTGAAACCATATCTACCGTTGTAAATAATTTATTTAATTTAACTACACTTCCTGCTGATATTATTATTCAAAAAACTAAAAAAGAATTTGAAGGCGATTATACCTTGGTTACTTTTCCGTTTGTTAAAGCATCACAAGCATCTCCCGAAAAAACTGGACAAATTATTGGTGAACAATTACTAAAACAAAATACACAAATTACTACATTTAATATTGTTAAAGGTTTTTTAAACTTTACCCTAACTGATGAGTTTTGGATACAAAATTTCACATCTATTAGCGCTACCAAAAACTACGGTTTAAAAGATGCCGATAGTAGTGGTAAACAAATCATGTTAGAGTACTCATCGCCAAACACCAACAAACCTCTGCATTTGGGGCATGTACGTAATAATTTATTAGGCTTTTCGGTTGCTAATATTTTAAAAACACAAGGCCACAACGTAGTAAAAGTTAATATTGTTAACGATAGAGGAATTCATATTTGCAAAAGCATGTTGGCCTGGCAATTGTTTGGTAATGGCGAAACGCCCGAATCTACTGGATTAAAAGGCGACCATTTAGTAGGTAAGTATTATGTTGAGTTTGATAAAGCATATAAAAAAGAAATTGAAGCATTAGTAAATACAGGTGTAACAAAAGAAAATGCCGAAAAACAAGCCCCAATATTTAAGCAAACTCAAAACATGTTACTTAAATGGGAGGCTGGCGATAAAGAAACCATTGAGCTTTGGGAAATGATGAATACCTGGGTATATGCTGGCTTTGATGTATCGTATAAAAAACTAGGTGTTGATTTTGATAAAATTTATTATGAAAGTAACACCTATATTTTAGGAAAAGAAATTGTTGCCGAAGGCTTGGCAAAAGGTGTGTTTTATAAAAAAGATAATGGGAGTGTTTGTATTGATTTAACAAACGATGGGTTAGATGAAAAGGTTGTTTTGCGCAGCGATGGTACATCGGTATACATAACACAAGATTTGGGTACAGCAATTGAAAGGTATAAAGAATATCCAAAAGTTAGCCAAATGATTTATACCGTTGGTAACGAGCAAGACTATCATTTTAAAGTATTGTTTAAATCGTTACAAAAATTAGGATATAGCTTTGCAAACGAATGTTACCATTTAAGTTACGGTATGGTTGAGTTGCCCGAAGGTAAAATGAAAAGCCGTGAAGGAACTGTAGTTGATGCAGATGAGTTAATGGATTTGATGGTAAATACAGCAAAAGAAACTACCGAAGAATTAGGGAAGGTGGATGGATTTACGAACATTGAATTGCAAAATTTATACAATACAATTGGAATGGGAGCTTTAAAATATTTTATATTAAAGGTTGACCCTAAAAAGAAAATGTTGTTTAACCCAAAAGAAAGCATTGATTTTAATGGACATACAGGCCCATTTATACAATACTCACACGCGCGAATAAAATCTATTTTACGAAAATTTGAAGGCGATTTAAATTTAATTAATACTTCGGCAATTACAACTTTACATCAAAAAGAAAAAGAATTAATTAAAACGATTTATGAATTTCCTGCAATACTTGCAATATCTGCAAAAACATACAACCCAGCCGATGTTGCAAATTATGTTTACGAATTAACCAAACACTTTAATCAGTTTTATAACGAATGCCCAGTTTTAAAAGAAGATAATATTGAGTTAAAAGAATTTAGAATTAAATTAATTGAAACTACGGCCAACATTTTAAAAAATGGAATGCTTTGTTTAGGTATTGATGTGCCCAACAGAATGTAATAATGAAATATTATAAAACATATTATATCGTTTTTTTAATCAGTTTATCTGTAGTTATTTATTCGTGTAAAAAAGATCCTGAAATACCACTCACAAGTACTGGATTTCCTACCGAGGTAGAAACTATAATAAGTGCAAAATGTGCTACATCGGGCTGCCATAATAATTTAAGTTATGCTGGCGCTGCTAATTTAAACTTAACAACTTATGCCAATCTTTTTAAAGGCTCGTTTAGTGGCTCAACAGTAATACCATTTAGAAGCGATTTTTCATCATTAAGTTATTTTATAAATACTTATTCTGATTTAGGCCCTATTAATAACCCAACAATGCCTTTAAATGCGAGCAGTTTAAGTAAGCAAGAGGTTGTAACAATTAAAAATTGGATTAATGCAGGCGCACCAGATGCTAAAGGAAATATTATGTGGAGCGAAAATGCTACCCGAAAAAAATATTATGTATTAAACCAAGGTTGCGATGTAGTTACAGTTTTTGATGCAGAAACGAATTTAGCAATGCGCTATATTACAGTTGGTAATAAACCAAATAGTATTGAAAGCCCACATATGATAAAAGTATCGCCCGATGGTAAATTTTGGTATGTTGTTTTTGTAGCAAATAATATAATTCAAAAATACCGCACAAGCGATGATGCTTTTGTTGGTGAAGTAAATTTAGGAACAAACTTAAACTGGAATTCGTTTACAATAAGTAACGATGGTAAATTTGCTTATTGCATTTGCTGGCAAAGTAATAGCCAAATAGCACAAGTAAATTTGCAAACTATGGTACTTAAAAATTTTGTTGGTGGTTTTTTAAACGGGCACGGTTGCGCGTTAAATAAAACAAACGATACACTTTATGTTACCGCACAAACGGGTAATTATATTTATAAAATAGATACAGCATTTAATAATTTAGAAACTATTGTTATTGATGGTAGTAATATGATTAATAACAGTTCAATGCTCGATCCGCATCAAGTATTATTTAGCGATGATGGATTAAAATATTTTGTAACCTGCCAAGCATCAAACGAAGTTAGAGTTTTGCGAACTGCCGATAATGTATTGCTACAAGTTATACCAACAGGTGCATATCCTCAAGAAATAACAAAAAGTAGTTTATATAATAAAATTTATGTGTCCTGCGAAAAAGATCCGAATGCAAATTCAAAAATTCAAGGCTCAGTTACTCAAATAGATATAACTACTTACCAAGCTACAAATTACAAAGTGGGATATTTACCGCATGGCATTGCTGTTGATGAGGCTCGAAATTTGTTACTCGTAGCTAGTCGTAATATTTTTACAACTGGCCCCACACCACACCACACAGGCATTTGCGGCCGAAATGGTTTTATAAACTATTTTAATTTAAATACAATGGAACTTCAATCTAAACAAACCGAAGTTGCATCAGATCCATACTCAATTACATTAACAAAATGATGAAACAACAAGGGAATCATAATTCAATTTTATTATTTGATGGGCAATGTAATTTATGCAACACAACGGTGCAATTCATATTAAACAACGAAAAATACAAAAATATTTCTTTTGCTTCATTACAATCTAAACAAGGTGTTGCTTTATTAACTAATTACAACATTAATACCTTAACTATAAATAGTATCGTGTTTATCGAAAACGAAAAAGCCTACACAAAATCTACAGCGGCACTTAGGCTTACAAAAAATTTAAAAGGTATATTTCCAGCACTTCAATTATTTTTAATAGTACCTGCTTTTATTCGCAATTTTATTTACGATTTTATAGCTAAAAACAGGTACAAATGGTACGGCAAAACCGAATCGTGTATGTTACCCGAAAAAAATAATATACACCGATTTTTATAATTTTATTTTATGACAAAATTATCTGTTAACATTAACAAAATTGCAACCCTGCGTAATGCGCGAGGTGGCAACACTCCAAATTTAATACAACTAGCCATTGATGTCGAACGTTTTGGTGCGCAAGGCATAACGGTGCACCCAAGGCCCGACGAAAGACACATACGATACCAAGATGTATACGATTTAAAACCCGTACTAAATACCGAATTTAATATTGAAGGAAACCCTAAGGAACAAAAATTTATGGATTTAGTGCTAGCCGTAAAGCCCCATCAAGTTACTTTAGTACCCGATAACGATGGGCAACTTACAAGCGACCATGGTTGGGACACACTCATTAATAAAAGTTATTTAACCGATGTTATTACTACATTAAAAAAATCGGGCATAAGAACTTCAATTTTTATTGATGCAGATTTAAAAATGATTGAAGGCGCAAAAGTAACAGGTACCGATAGAATAGAATTATATACCGAAGAGTATGCTCGTTTGTATTATACTCAAAAAGAAAAAATTATAAAACCATTTACCGAAGCAGGTAAATTAGCAAACCAATTAAATTTAGGCATAAATGCAGGCCACGATTTAAGTTTAGATAATTTAAATTATTTTAAAAATAATGTTCCTAATTTATTAGAGGTATCTATTGGCCATGCTTTAATTAGCGATGCCTTGTATTTTGGTTTAGAAAACACCATACAACTTTATTTAAAACAATTAAAATAAAAAAACAATTAAAATGCAATACAAAATTTTAATAGTTGATGATGAACAAAACTTATTAAATACCATTAAATTAAATTTAGAATTAGAACAATTTAATGTTGCAACTGCATCAACAGGTATTGAGGCTAAAACCGTATTCGCAAATTTTAATCCGCATTTAATTTTATTAGATATAATGCTACCCCAAATTAATGGTTTTGATTTATGTACTTATTTTAAACAACAACAACCAAATGTTGGCATTATATTTTTATCGGCTAAAAATTTAACTGCCGATAAAATTGAAGGTTTAAAATTAGGAGCTGATGATTATTTAACAAAACCATTTGAATTAGAAGAGTTACTATTACGTATACAAAACGTGTTAAAAAGATTGCAAATAAACAATTCAAATTCATCTATTTTTACTTTTGGTAATTGCGAAATAAATTTTAAAACCTACACGATAAAAACAAATTTAAATACAACCGAAACATTATCTAAACGAGAAATTGCATTATTAAAATTGTTAATTGATAATAAAAATTCGGTAATATCTCGCGATGAAATTTTGGATAAGCTTTGGAGTAAAGATGAAAATCCATCATCAAGAACCATTGATAACTATATTTTAAATTTTAGAAAATTATTTGAAATCAACTCAAAAGAACCACTCCATTTTTATTCGATTAGAGGCGTTGGCTATAAATTTGTTAGTGCATAAAAAACCCTTAGTTATTATTTAATAACTAAGGGTTTTTAAAAAAATAGATTTGCGAAAATTTATTTTACGCGCTCAACGTATTCACTTGTTTCTGTATTTATTTTTAGCTTATCGCCAATGGCGATAAAAATTGGCACATTAATTTTAATATCACTCCCCATTTCGGCAATTTTTAACGATTTACCTTTAACACCATCTTCGGTAAACGAAACAATCAACTCAACATACTGAGGTAATAAACCGCTTAAAGGTTTTTCATTTTCATCAAATTTTATTTTAAGTAACATGCCTTCGGTTAAATATTTTAACGCATCGGCAAATAAAACTTTAGGAATGTGCAATTGGTCATACGTTTCCTGATTCATACAAACTAAAAACTCACCTTCCATAAAAAGATATTGCATTTCGTGCTCCTCAACACGAATAAAATCTATTTTTTCGCCCGATCTAAAACGAATTTCACTTTGTTTTCCAGTTTCTACATTACGGCATTTACACGAGTAAATAGCATTACCCTTACCTGGCGTTATGTGATCATAATCTATAATTTGAACCAATTCGTTATTGTATCTTAAAAATGCATTACGCGAAATATCAGAAGTTGTAGCCATTGTTTTTTGTTTTATATTTAGGCTTGTAAGATAATACCAAGTATTGAGATTGACAAAAAAATATTACTATCTATATTAAATCAATAATTACATATTGTGAAAAATACCCATCAATAATTGTTATTGTATTAATAGCATTAACAATTACCGAAGTACATTTAAATTTAACGCGCTATAATTTTGATAATGTATTTAAATGGGATGTAATTGGTTATTACAGCTATTTACCTGCTACTTTTATTGATAAAGATTTATCTCTTAGTTTTATAAATGCAAATAACGAACAATCTTACCATTGGGTAAAATATGGTTATGTGGTTACCGAGCAAGGTCATAAAATTATAAAATACTCCATGGGATTATCAGTTTTATTAGCGCCCTTTTTTTTAATGGCGCATACTATAGCTTTATTATTTAATTATCCAGCAACTGGTTTTTCGAGTATCTATCAATTTTTTATTGAGTTTTCGGGCTTACTTTATATCGTTATTGGTTTTTATTATTTACGAAAATTATTACTTGTATTTTATTCCGAAAAAATTACTGCTTTAACTTTACTACTGCTATTTTTTGCAACTAATTTATTGTGCTACGCAACCATCGACCCTGTAAACTCTCACGCTTATACTTTATCTTTGTTTTGCGTTTTATTATTTTACACACAGCAATTTTATGCTAATGCAAAAACTAAACAAGCTGTAATTGTTGGTTTAACTATTGGTTTAATAATATTAGTTAGGCCTTTAAATGTTTTTTTTATTATCCCATTTTTATTATTTAATGTATCCACTTTTAAAAATTTAAAACAGCGGTTGTTGTTTTTTATAAAAAACACTAAACTCAGTATTACAATTGCAGTAATTTGTTTTTTAATTATGTTGCCACAGTTTATCTATTATAAATATGTTACTGGTAATTTTTTGGTTTTTTCATACGGAAGTAAAGAAAAATTTTATTTCGCAAACCCACATATTTTTGATGTATTATTTAGTTTTAGAAAAGGCTGGTTTATTTATACTCCTATTATGTTACTAATTGTTTTAATAATTAGTACATACACAAAATCACTATTTAATGGTTTTAAATTGTCAATAATTATTTTACTACCTGTATATATTTATTTTGTTTCGAGTTGGTGGTGTTGGTGGTATGGAGGCTCTTTTGGGCAGCGTGCCTTGGTAGATTTGTATCCTTTATTATCGTTTCCGTTAGCAACATTTTTAGTTAAACTAAACACACTTAATAAACTAAAAAAACAAATTGTTGGTAGTTGTTTAGCCTTTTTATTATTGCTAAATTGCTTTCAAACTATGCAATACAAATACAATATTATTGATTATGATGGGATGACGTTTAAAGAATATGTGCAAGTTTTTGGATCAATTAATAGTACATCAATTAAACGCAACTACTTACATAAACCCGATTACGAAAAAGCAGTGTTAGGGCAACCAGAATAATTTTAATTTAAAAACAAAACAATTATGAATAAATATGCAATTGCAATACACGGTGGTGCTGGCACAATTTTACAAAGCACCATGACACCCGAAAAAGAAATTGCATATAAAAATGCCTTGCAGGACGCTGTTTTAGCAGGCGAAGCAATTTTAAAGGTTGGAGGCAACTCGTTAGATGCTGTTGAAACAGCCATTATTTCGTTAGAAAACAACCCGTTATTTAATGCAGGTAAAGGTTCGGTATTTACCAATAATGGAACTCACGAAATGGATGCCAGCCTTATGTTTGGTAAAGATTTAACTGCGGGTGCAATAGCAGGTGTTACTGGCATTAAAAACCCTATTAGTTTAGCTAAGGCAGTTATGCAACAATCCGATCATGTTTTACTATCGGGCTTAGGAGCTATAAACTTTGCCAAAACTATAAATGCAAAATTTGAAACCGACGATTATTTTTTTGTAGAAATGCGCAAAGAACAATTAATACAAGCAAAAAAAAATAATACCATGGTTTTAGACCATACCGAAAATGATAAATTTGAGTCGGGCGAAAAAAAATTTGGAACCGTAGGTGCAGTTGCCATAGATGTAAACGGAAATTTAGCAGGTGGCACAAGTACTGGTGGCATGACAAATAAAAAATATGGCAGAGTAGGTGATAGCCCAATTATAGGTGCTGGCACCTATGCCAATAATAATACCTGTGCCATTAGTTGCACTGGGCACGGCGAGTTTTTTTTGCGTGCGGTAGTAGCCTACGATATATCGTGCTTAATTGAATATAAAGGATTAACGTTAAAAGAAGCTTGTAATTTAGTTGTGATGGATAAATTAGTGAAAATTGGCGGAGAGGGTGGTTTAATTGCCTTAGATAAATTTGGAAATATTGAATTACCGTTTAACTCAGATGGCATGTACCGTGCTAAAAAAACTCACGATACTAATTTATTTATAGGGATTTATAAATAATGGGAAACCGTTTTTAAAATATAGTTGGCACTAAATATTCTGTTAAATTTACAAACACTAAAAATTAAACATGGATAGCCATAAAAATGTAGCTGCAGAAAAAAGTTTTCATATAAAAGCTTGTATGAAAAACCTGCTTATTGAGGAATTAAGTTTTACATCAGTATGATACCATTTTCACCACCACGCATAGACGATTTAATAATTGCAGAAGTTACAGCCGCTTTAAAATCGGGTTGGATAACAACAGGACCACGCACTAAAGATTTTGAAAAAAAATTAACAGCTTATTGCGGTAATCAATCTACGCTTTGTTTAAACTCGGCAACAGCTGGTTTAGAAATTATGTTGCGTTGGTTTGGAGTAGGTGAGGGCGACGAAGTAATTTTACCAGCCTATACCTATTCGGCTACAGCCAATGTGGTTATGCATTGTGGTGCAAAACCAGTTTTTGTTGATGTAAATGCAGATGATTTTAATATCAATGTATCTAATATCGAAAAAGCAATTACAGTTAACACCAAAGTTATTATGCCAGTTGATTTTGCTGGTTTCCCTTGCGATTACGATGAGATTAATGCGTTGGTAATTAAACATAAATCTCAATTTAAAGCCACTTCAAAAAATCAAGAATTACTTGGTCGAATTTTGGTTTTGTCAGATTCTGCTCATTCGTTTGGTGCAAATTATAAAGGTAAAAAATGCGGCTCGTTAACCGATGTATCTGTATTTTCATTTCACGCAGTAAAAAATTTAACTACGGCCGAAGGTGGTGCCATTGCTTTAAATTTTGATGAAAGTGTTTTTGACAACAATGAAATTTATAAAAATCTCTGCGTAAAAATTTTACACGGACAAAATAAAGATGCGCTTTCAAAAACTCAAAAAGGCAACTGGAAATATGACATTGTAGAAGCAGGTTACAAATGTAATATGACGGATCTTACCGCTGCGATTGGCTTAATAGAATTAGAACGCTACGA
>JAYSUQ010000069.1:0-2012 GCA_043718985.1 Bacteroidota bacterium
GTTTTGGCAAACATGGCTATTTTATAATTATTTGTGTTCCTACAAAGATGTGTAAATAATGTAGATGCCGCAATAGCGGTTTTCCGTGTATCTATCAACTAAAAACTCCCACCTTACTTAAAGCGGAAGTTTTTAGTTAAAAGAGCTTACTAATTATCACTCTTTTATTAGTTTAGTAACGTTTGGCTTACCTTGAGTTAAAAACTTTACAAATTAAATAGTAATGATTTAAAAAATGTCGCTTAATGCTAACAAATTTTTGTCCACTTTTTATTTGGAATTCCAGTTTACGGCTTTAAATAAAATGAACTAATTATCGTTTTTTGCATTACATAAACCAATGTTTTATTAGTTAATGTATTGTGGCTATAATTTGTAATATATAGGTTAATGCCAAATTCAATGTTGAAAAACTGAGCGCTTGGTGTAAAATTAGCTAAATCGGTTGCCGATATACTAATTGAAGTTGCTGTGCCGGCAACAGTTTTATTTAAAATAGAATTATTAAATGTGTTTGGTATAAAAACTGTAATAGAATCTGCATTTGCTACGCCTGCGGTTAATAAATTTATAGTAAACCCAGCTGCTTTAGAAACAGTATCTAATAAAACAATAGTATTTGTTGTTGTTGGAAAACCTCGCGTAACAGTTGTAGTAAAACTAGGAAAAGCACTGCTTGAATTTAGCTGCCAAGTTACGCCGCTTATATAATTTGCGTTTGTAGTATCGGTATACATAAGGTGCAATGGGTTTGATGTACTATCTTTTTTTAATGTAGTTGTATTTATTTTTAATGAGCCAACGTTATCGCTTAAATCGCCTACTTGGTTATAACTAAAACTAACAAAAAAAGGTTTATCGGTTGTGTATAAAGTTGCATCGGCACTAAAATCTCCTGCATTGTTTTGTTGCCTAAATTCATAATCAGCTTTTAAAACTGCACTTACATTAATTAAGTTGCCTGGTAACCCATTTGCTATTACACTACTAGTTGGCGTAGTGTTTACGCCAGTAGTTTGTGCGCTACTTTTATTCGTATCAGGCTCTGTAGCATTATTTTTTTTGCAAGCGCTTAACACTAATAGCGTTGCAAGTATTACTAATAGTTTTTTCATTTTTTTACCAATTAATTTGTATAATGTTATCTTTTAATTGTTACTAAATATATGCCTGCCTTAAATGTACTTAAATTTATTAAGTTATTTGCATTGTTTAGGTTGCCTGCGTCTAAGGTTTACAAAGAGATGACGGCAGGTAATTGTGCTTTGTTTAACGCACGGATTAGCTTCGCAAAAGCTTACGAATAAAATTCGCTCGAACTGATATGGGGTTGAATTTTAACATAGCATTACTATTTAATAGATAGGCAATGGTAATACCATAATTGAGGAGTTGTTTTGAAATAAATATTTTCTGTTATTATAAATTTTTGTATCTGAATTAAACACTAACATTATAAAAGCGCCATTATCAGTAGAATTTAATTGACTTAATTCGCTTTGTGAAAATGTGATTCCATAAGAATTATTGTAAATGGTTTTCTTTAAACTTGTTAAACTATCTGCGCCTAAAACATAAACTACAGAATCGGCAATAATATTTGGATGAGAAAAAACAAAATCATTAGATTTTGAAACCGAATTTATCGAACTTAAATCAAAGTTGTTTATTCTGTTGATGGGTTTTGTGGTGGTAAACTGTATAACGTTATTAGTGTCAGTTAAATCAGTAAAAGCCCACGTAAAATTGTTTGAATTTATATCCGTAAGCGTTGTGTCCATTACTTTATATGTGCTATCAGAATTTGCGTACATAAATGAAACGTCGTTAACATAAACATCACGATTATATATTTTTGATTTAGCATCGCCACTAAAAATTGAATTAGTTAAATTGTTTGGTGAATAGAAATTAGCAGTTGCTTGCGCAAAATACATTTCGCTTAGACCTATAATTTTAACTTTTACATCAACCATAACCAATTCTGCATCAATGTAATTAATGCTACTGTT
>JAYSUQ010000070.1:0-16455 GCA_043718985.1 Bacteroidota bacterium
CCCCTTCGCCATTTATGACCCCTGAGTTGCGGGAGTTAATGGGCGATGCTGCAGTAAAAGCTGCATTATCAATCGGGTACGAAGGCGTTGGTACAGTTGAGTTTTTGGTTGATAAACACCGTAATTTTTATTTTATGGAAATGAATACTCGTATTCAGGTTGAGCATCCTATTACTGAAGAAGTTATTAACTACGATTTAATTCGCGAACAAATTTTAGTTGCTGCGGGTGTGCCAATTTCTGGTAAAAATTATTACCCTCAGTTGCACGCTATCGAATGTCGTATTAATGCCGAAGATCCTTTTAAAAACTTTACACCATCACCAGGTAAAATAACCACGTTACACACACCAGGTGGCCACGGCATTAGAGTTGATTCGCATGTTTACAGTGGTTATACCATACCTCCAAATTATGATAGCATGGTTGGTAAATTAATAACTGTTGCGCAAACGCGCGAAGAGGCTATTGCCAAAATGAGTCGCGCTTTAAGTGAATATGTAATTGAAGGTGTTAAAACAACCATTCCATTCCATTTAAAGTTAATGCAAAATAAAGATTTTATTGCAGGAAATTATACTACTAAGTTTATGGAAACTTGGGATTATACTAAATAATTTTTCATCATTTAAATAGCATTTAATAAAAAAACCGACTCAATTATGAGTCGGTTTTTTTGCGGATTAAATTTGTTTTTATTAAGCCATTTGAGGTCGCCCTAATGCATACAATAATTTTGCGTGCCCAGCAATTGCACCAAAAAATGTTTTTTTACTGTAGTACGGTAAATTAAATTCTTTAGCCGTTTTTTCAATAATTGGCGCAAGTTTTTTATAATGAACGTGGCAAATATTTGGAAACAAATGATGTTCAACTTGAAAATTTAACCCGCCAACAAACCATGAAAAAAAACGGCTTTTTTGAGCAAAATTTGTAGTTGTTTTTAATTGATGAGCCGCCCAGTGGTCTTGTATCATACCATTTTCATCAGGTAACGGAAATTCAGTAGTATCGGCAACGTGCGCTGGCTGAAAAATTAATGCTAGTATTAAGCCACAAGTGTAATGCATAATACACCACCCTGTTACAACCTGATACCAAGGGTTTTTCATAATAAGTATTGGTAAGCCTAGGCTGTAACCTAAATAAAACAACTTATTTAAAATTAATAAAAACAATTCTTTTTTATACGTTGTTTTTTTAGTTACTAATAAACCCATTTTATCGTATTTTTTTAATTGCATAAAATCTTTGTTAGTAGCCCAAAGTATGGTCATTAATCCGTAAAAAAACCAAGCGTATAAAAATTGAAATTTATGTATTTTTTTTAATGGAGAGTGTGGGTCAAATCTTAAAATTCCCATACTTTCAATGTCGTGATCGTGTTCATGAACATTTGTGTAACTATGGTGAATTGTATTGTGTTGTAATTGCCAGTTAATTGAGCTGCCTCCAACAAAATTCATACTTCGGCACATTAAAGCATTTATTTTTGCGTTGCGAGAATAAGCGCCATGATTTGCATCGTGCATTACCGATAAGCCAATACCACTCATGCCAAAGCCTAAAATAATACAAAACAACGTTTGTATTAATAAACTATCAAATACGTTACATATTAGTAAAACAAATGGGGTAAAGTATAAAGCAAACATAAATATGGATTTAAAAACCATACTCGCATTACCATAACGAGAAATGTTATTTTCTTTAAAGTAATCGTTAACGCGTTTGCTTAATGTGTTATAAAAAGCACGGTCGGAGTTATTAAATTTTAATGTTGTTGTATTCATCTGATAGATATTTAAAATCGAGTATAAATATAATGCTTTATGCGCTAACAAAAAAACAGCTATCTAATTAGTAACTAACATTTTGGAGTTTGTTTGTGAATAGCGATAGGAAGTTGTAACTAACTGATTATTTGCAATATAAGGATAAAATAAATTTTGATAGTTCTTGTATTTCATTAAAAGTTGTTTGGTTACTAACCGAAAAGCGAATACAATTTTGAGTTTCGAGAGGGGTAAAACTCATTGCTTGCAAAACATGCGATGCATCAGGTTGTTTTGAGGTGCATGCCGAACCTAAAGAAACGGCATAGTTGTTCTTAATATGAGAAAACAGCGTGCTTCCATCTTTTAATTTCGGAAAATATAAATTAGAGGTGTTGTAAAGTCTGTATTTAGTTGAACCATTAATTCTTAAATCGGGTATTTCGAGTAATTGATGTTCTAAATAAGCTCTAATTTTTGAAATATGCATGTTATTGTCCCAAAGTTCAGTCTGAGCAATTTTGCAAGCCTTTCCTAAGCCAACAATACCTGTTACATTTAAAGTGCCGCTGCGTTTATTGTTTTCGTGCCCCCCGCCATGCAACAAGGGTGTTAAATTAACACGTGGGTTTTTGCGTCTTACATACAATGCTCCAACGCCTTTTGGCCCGTAAAGTTTGTGTCCCGAAATACAGCATAAATCTAATCCCATTTCATTTACATCAATAGGTAATTTACCCGCCATTTGAGCGGTGTCGCTAAAAAAAATAGCATCGTGATGATGTGTTATTTCTGCAATTTTCTCTAAGTCTTGTAAAACACCTGTTTCGTTATTAGCAGCCATAATAGCAACTAAAATGGTTTTATCGGTAAAACTTTCTTTGAGTTCATCTAAATCAATTCTACCTTCTCTATCTACATTTAAGTATGTAATTTTCGCACCTTTTTCTTCTAAATATAAACAGCTATCTAAAACGGCTTTATGTTCGGTTTGGCAAGTAATAATATGATTGCCTTTTGTTTGATACGCATCAAAAACACCTTTTAAAGCCATGTTAATAGCTTCGGTAGCACCCGATGTAAATACAATTTCCGAATTTTCGGCACCAATAAAATCGGCTACTTGTTGCCTAGCTTTATCTACTGCGCCTTGTGCATACCAACCTAATTGATGTGTGTTGCTGTTCGCATTACCAAAATGTTCGGTAAAAAAAGGCAACATTTCGGATAGCACTCTTTCGTCTACAGGGGTTGTGGCATTATAATCTAAGTAAATCAATCGTTTTATTTTAATAATTTTATCAATTCAGTTTTACTTGGCAAATACAATTTATACTCTTTAGCAAAAATTGTTTTGTTGTTTTTGGGGAGTGTAATTTCTACTACGGCATCACTTTTATCTTTACAAATAATAATACCGATAGTTGGTTTTTCTAATTTAGTTTTTATAAATCTATCGTAATAATTTACGTACATCTGCATTTGTCCAATGTCTTGATGTTTAATTTTTCCAATTTTTAAATCAACTAATACAAAACATTGCAATAACCGATTGTATAAAACTAGGTCTACAAAAAAATCTTCGCCATCAAACGAAAAACGAACCTGCCTGCCTTGAAACAAAAAACCTTTTCCCATTTCAATTAAAAAATGTTCAATTTTATTGATTATTGCAGTTTCTAAATCAGTTTCAGTATAATTAGGTTTTGTTTCTAAGCCTAAAAATTCTAATATGTAAGAAGATTTTAAAACGTCTTCTGGCTTTTGAATAATTTGACCTTTTGTTGCTAATTCTTTTATTTTTTTCTTGTTTTTACTTAATGATAATCTCTCGAAAAGTGAGCCGTCGAACTGGCGTTGTAACTCACGAACACTCCAGTTACCTTGAGTGGATTCTATTTCATAAAACGAACGCTCGTCATTGTTTTTTACACGAGATAGCAATACATAATGCGACCACGAAAGCGGGAATAAATCACTAAAAGATTTCGCAGACAGTGTCTGCGGAATTGCTTTTTTTTGAGATTCCGCAGACACTGTCTGCGGAATTGAGATATTAAAATTCCTGTGTTTATAGGCGATATAGAACAAACGCATTTGCTCTAAATTTCTTTCCGAAAATCCATCGCCATACATATTGGTTAAATGGTTACTTAATTCTTTAATAATTTCTTTACCATAAGATGCTCTATCAACACCGCCTTGCTCATCTTCAATAATTAATTTACCCAAATTAAAATAAGTAAATACCATTAAATTATTAGTTTGCTTTACTACCTGATTACGTGCAGCATTAACTAAATTAACAGCTTGTTTTATTAATTTTGATTTACTATTTAATTTTATTTTTGTCATCGTTAAGCTTTCTCAATAATAGCTGCATAACCTTGTCCAACGCCTATACACATAGTAGCTAATGCGTATTTTTTATTTTGAAGATTTAATTCAATTGCTGCTGAATTAATAATACGCGCTCCGCTCATTCCTAATGGGTGACCTAAAGCAATAGCGCCACCATTTGGATTAATACGAGAATCTTTGTCATCTAATTTCCATTGACGGGTGCAACCCAATGCTTGTGCTGCAAAGGCTTCATTTAATTCAATAATATCAATATCATTCCATGTTAAACCTGCTTTTTTCAATGCTAAATTTGCGGCTTCAACAGGGCCTAATCCCATAATACGAGGTTCAACTCCAACAACCGCACTACTCACAATACGAGCTAATGGTTTTAAATTATAAGATTTTATAGCATTTTCGCTTGCTAATAAAATAGCAGCGGCTCCGTCGTTTAATCCCGAAGCGTTACCTGCAGTAACTGTTCCATCTTTACGAAAAGAGGCTTTTAATTTTTGTAAGCCTTCTAAAGTAGTATTTGTTTTAGCGAACTCATCTGTTTTAAAAATTAGAGCATCACCTTTTTTTTGAGGAATTTCAACCGGTATGATTTCTTTTTCAAATCTTCCAGCAGCCATTGCCTTAGCAGCTTTTTGCTGACTCCATAAGGCAAAGGCATCTTGATCTTCACGGCTAATTTTGTGTAACTCAGCTACATTTTCGGCCGTTTCTCCCATAGCATCCACACCATATTGTTCTTTTAATTTTGGATTAATAAAACGCCATCCAAAACTACTATCAAATAATTGTTGGTCGCGACCAAAAGCTGAACTTGCTTTACTCATGACTAATGGTCCGCGAGTCATATTTTCAACACCACTCGAAATCATTAAATCTGCTTCTCCTAATTGAATGTATCTTGCGGCATCAACTGTTGCGCTTAATCCTGATGCGCATAAACGATTTATAGTTTGACCAGGAACCGTAATTGGTAAGCCTGCCATTAACGAAGCCATACGAGCAACGTTACGATTATCTTCGCCAGCTTGATTGGCGCAACCCATTATCACATCAACTACTTTACTAAAATCTACCGATGGGTTTTTTAACATTAATTCTTTTAAAACTAAGGTTGCCAAATCATCAGTTCTAACTGTAGAAAGTGTTCCTCCAAAATTTCCGATGGCTGTTCTTACGCCATTTATAATATAAGCTTGTTGCATGGTTTTTAGTTTAGTTATGCAAAAATATTGATTTTAATGTATCTACTCAATAAATGTTGGGTTTTAATAAATTTTTAGTGCTTTGAGGTACTAAAAACGTTAAATATGCGTTACTTTAGTACTTATAAAATTGAAAGTTAAATTATTATATGTTTGTTTTGTTTGTCTGTTTTTTTTCAGATTAATAAGCGTTGCACAATTAGCTGCGCCCGATTTACGATGCTTATCTGTAGCTCAAAATGGTGATATAACACTAACGTGGATAAATACCCCAGACCCAACAGCAATATTTACTAGCTATAATGTTTACGTTTCACCTACATCGGCTGGACCATATACATTAGTTGCATCTATTGGTACAAATGCAACAAATATATTTAATCATGTTGGTGCCTCTGGCGATGTGCAAGCAAAATATTATTATATGGAAACTGTTAGTAATGGCAACATAATATCTACACCTTCATTTACGTTACGTTCTATTCAGCTAGGCGCATTAACATCGCCAGTAATAAGTATTGCAAATTTAAGTTGGAATGCGATGAGCTTGCCTTTGTTACCATCCTCAAACACAACTTACACTGTACAGCGCGAAAATCCAACAAATACTTGGGTAAATTTGCAAACAACATCTAAATTAAATGATAACGATACAATTACAGAGTGTTCTATTTTTTATGGATATAAAATTTTAATAGCAGATGCGTTTAGTTGCGTATCACAATCTAATTATGTGAGTGCAACTTGTCAAGATAAAACAGTACATCACATACCAATTATTGATTCGGTATCGGTAAATGCAGATGGAACAACAACAATTGGCTGGCCTGCACCATTTGCCCTCGATGTTATAAAATACGAAATATATAAAATAGATGCAGGATTGCCCGTATTAGTTGGAACAGTTAACGGACATAATAATACAAGCTTTACCTATTTGGGTTTAGAAGCCGCATCAACAAGTGTTGAGTTTGAAATTGTTGCGTTTGATAAATGTGGAAGCCCAAACTCAACCATACGATCTAAAACAATGCACCTTACTAAAAATTACGATAGGTGTACTAGACAAAATCAATTAACATGGAATGCTTATGTAAATTTACCACAAGCAACAATTCAAAAATATAAAGTTTACGCATCCAAAAATGGCGGTGCCTTTAATGTTATTGGTATTACAAACGGATTAAATTTCGTTCATCAAAATTTAATACCAAACGCTACCTATAATTATTATGTTAGAGTTGTTAATGGTTTTGGAAACTACTCAGCCTCATCGAGCTATACAACTGTAATTGCAGATGTACCTGCAGCGCCAAATTTTATTTATATTAAATCGGTGAGTGTAAATTTAAGCAAAACTGTTGACGTAACATTTGCACTAGATACCACTCAAATTTATAAAGGCATAAAAGTATTAAAATCAGAAAACGGAATAAATTTTAATTACCTAAAAACAATAAGTGTTGGCACGCGAAGTATACAAAGTTTTAACGATGAACAAGTAAAAACAACCGAAAGCAATTACTATTACAAACTAGTTGTTTTAGACGATTGTAATAACGATAGAGATACGAGTAACACCTCAAAAACAATAAAACTACAAGTACAAAATAATACCGAAAGTATTTATTACAATGCACTTAGTTGGACTGATTATACAACTTGGCAAGGTAATGTTGAATCGTATAATATTTATCGAGCAATAAATGGTAATTTTAATACAACGCCAATAGCAAACGTATCGAGTATTCAAAATTCATATTTAGATAATGTGCAAGAATTTTCGCACGAACAAGGTAAAATATCTTATTACGTTGAAGCCGTTGAAGGATTAGGAAACACGTTTGGCTTTAAAGATAAAGCAACATCAAACCCTGCAGATGCTTATGTTGAAGCTGAAATTTTTGTTCCAAATGCATTTTACCCAAAAGGAACAGGGGTAAATAAAGTTTGGTTACCTGTTACACAATATGTCGAAAAAACAGATTATAAAGTAACTGTTTATAACCGCTGGGGGCAAAAAATGTTTGAAACCACAAGTGATACCGAAGGTTGGAATGGACAAAGTGCAACCGACGATGTGTATGTTTGTTTTATTGAATACAAAAATGCACGAGGCGAATTTATTCAGCTAAAAGGCCACATTACTGTAATTAGATAAGTTTAGTTAATTATTTTATTAACTATTAAGTAATGTTTTTTAATAAGTTTATTATTATTTTAAATTAAAACATGTATCAACTCGTAATTTTAAGGTTATACAATTAAATGCGTTTATTATTAAGTATACTATTTCTTTTTTTAGGTATTGAGTTATTTTCTCAAACCAAAAACAACATACAATTAACACGCGTACTGTTTGTTTTTGATGCGAGTAAGAGTATGAAGACTAAGCACAAAAACAGCACCCGTATTGTTGGAGCTAAAAGTTTATTTTATAATTTTTTAGATAGTTTAAATAAACAAAAAAACATTGAGTTTGCATTGCGTATGTATGGCCATACTGTAAAATATCCTCCTGGCGATTGCAAGGATTCGAAGTTGGTTGTACCATTTAGCAAAAACAACATAACGCTAATAAAACAAAAGGTTGCGTTGGCTCAACCTACAGGTATTACTCCAATTGAGCATTCGTTAACCGAATCGGCAAACGATTTTCCGGATAACAAAGCTGTGAATATGATTATTTTAATTACAGATGGTATTGAAGAATGTGGTGGCGACCCTTGTGCCGCACGTTTAAAATTATTAGAAAAAGGAATTGTATTTAAACCATTTATTATTGGCATTGGTTTACTGCCCGAGCAAATAAAAACGTTTGAATGTGTAGGCAATTTTTATGATTTTGATGATACAGAAACGTTGAGTAAAATTAATGATGTAATTATAAAACAAAAATTAAATAAAACATCTGCACAAGTAAATTTATTAGACAGCAAGCAATTACCTTTTGAAACCAATGTAAACACCACGTTTTATAATACCAAAACTGGTAGTTATTACTACAATTATATACACACTTTAAATTTTAAAAACAACCCCGATACGCTTTTTATAGACGATTTACCAACCTATAAAGTTATAGCGCATACCATACCACCCACACAAAGTAAAGAAGTTAAATTAACACAAGGCAAACATACAATAATTGCTATTGATGCACCACAAGGTTATATTGAAATTAAACGCCCACAAGGTGTTTATAATTTTAATGAACGCATAAAAACAATTGTAAGGAAAACAAATGGAGACATGCAAACATTAAACGTACATCAAATGAATACCATTGAAAAATATATTACAAATAATTACGATTTAGAAATACTAACCCTACCGCGAACTTATATTAATAATGTTACGGTAACACAATCTCAAGCTAAAATAATAGAGGTTGCAAATGCAGGTTTAGCAACAATTAAGGCACTTGATAATGGCGATGGTTGCATTTTAAAAGATACCCCAAAACTTGAATGGGTTTGTAATTTAAATACAACAACTTCGCAATTATATTACTTACAGCCTGGTAATTATAGGCTAGAGTGGCGGGCTAAAACATTAAAAGGATCTATTTATACAATTGAAAAAAAATTTACAATTAAATCAGATCAAGAAACAAAAGTAGAGTTGTATAAATAAAACAATTCAATCTGATTTTAAATTATTTTGAATTATTTTTTCGAGTATTACTTTAAAAACTTTATTGTATTTTTAGTTTATGATAAAACTTTTATTTACTGCTTTTTTATTAATTACAGCAATTAGCATCTCTTTTTCGCAAATCGAAATTAAACATTGTGGTGCCGATGAAATGCGGATAGCAACCTTAAAACAAAATCCTAAAATTGCAAATGCTGTAATTAAGCGCGATGCAAATTTGGAAGCATTTACTCAAAATTTTGTAAAAAAACACAATTATAATAATTCAACTCAAAAAACTAATACAAGTACAGCTACCTATATTATTCCAGTTGTTTTTCATGTAATTCATAATTATGGAATAGAAAACATTGCCGATGCTCAAATTAAAGATGGCTTAGAGATGTTAAATAAAACTTTCAGAAAATTAAGACCCGATACCGCATCAATGGTAGCAGCATTTAAACCAATACATGCCGATTGTGATATTGAATTTAAATTAGCAAGTAAAGATCCGCAAGGTAATTGCCACAGTGGCATTAACCGCATTGCATCAAGCCTTACCACATCGGGCGATCATCGCGTAAAAAACTTAATACATTGGAACCCAAGTATGTATTTAAATGTATACATTGTTTCAAATGCGGCAGGTTTAGCTGGCCATTGTGTGTGGCCTAGCGATGCAGATACGATACCACTTTGGGATGGGATAGTTATTGGTTATAATTATGTTGGTACTTATGGCACATCTAACTTAACACAATCGGTTGCATTTGCTCACGAGTGCGGGCATTATTTAAATTTGCATCATATTTGGGGAGGCAATAACGTGCCTAATTTTTATTATTACCCTTGCGCAAATGCAGCTAAAGATTGTAACATAGATGATTTGGTAGCAGATACACCACCAACAATTGGTTGGCAAAGTTGTAACTTAACTGGTGCATCGTGTGGTAATGTTGTTGATAACGTGCAAAATGCAATGGATTATAGCTACTGTAATGTAATGTTTACTCAAGGTCAAAAAACACGTATGCAAGCCTGTTTAAACTCAACCGTTGCAAGCCGCAGTAACTTATGGCAACAATCAAATTTAATAGCAACAGGCGTTAACACAATAGCAACCTTGTGCAAAGCCGATTTTACAAGTAATAAAAAAGTTATATGCGCTAACAATCAAGTTGTGTTTTCAAACACATCGTTTAATGGCAATTACACTTCATTAACTTGGAATTTCCCTGGGGGTAATCCATCAACATCATCCATAGCAAACCCAACAGTAAATTACAATACAGCAGGTTTATATAATGTTGAGCTAAAAGTAAAAAACGGAAACGACTCGGTAACAACTCTAAAACAAAATTATATTACAGCGCAAACACTAGTTGGCACAAGTGCATTACCTTATACCGAAAGTTTTGAAACAACAAATGATTTACTTAATTTAAATTGGTTTACAAATAATATTGATACCAGCAAAACTTGGGAACTTACCAACTTAGCATCTTACACGGGTTTAAAAAGTGTAACAATTAATAATTTTAATGAAACCATAAACGGAAAAGACGAATTATTAAGTGGCCCCATAAATTTAACAGGCGCAAGTAATTTAAGCATTAGTTTTAAATACGCTTTTGCTCGACGCGATACAAGTAATAAAGATCAACTACAACTATTTTGCTTGCAAAACTGTGGCTCAACTAATATTTCAAAATTTAGTGCAATTGGTGCCACATTAGAAACTACAACAATTACAACTACTAATTTTTACCCAACATCACAATCACAATGGAAAACAGTAAGTGCAACCTTACAATCAATATTTATAACAAGCGGTTTTAGATTTAAATTTTTATTTACAGGTAAAGGCGGTAATAATATTTTTATTGATGATATTAATATCGATGTAAGCACGGGCATCAACACAATAAACGAACAAATTAGTGCGTTTAATTTATTTCCAAACCCATCAACAGGCATTAGTTTTGTTAATTTTAATTTAAATCAACCAAAAACATTATTTATAAAAATTACAAATACATTAGGCCAAATAGTATACAGCAACCAAAAGCAAATTTATAACCAAGGCAAAAATAACATCAAAATTAATACCTCCCAATTAAACAACGGCTTGTATTTTATTGAGTTAACCGATGGGCAACAAGCCTTAAAAAAACAATTGCAAATAATTAATTAATGTTTGGCCGTTACCCTTCGGGTCGGGCTTTTGGCTTTTATCTTTTTGCTAAGTCGGTTTCGCTAACTTCGCCTACGCTCAGTTATTAATCTCAACCAACTTTTCAAAAAGGATACCGCCTCAATCCCTAACGGAACTAGGCATAAATATTACAACATAAATATGTAATTTAGTAAAATGTCTTTTCAATTAATATCCGATTTTCAGCCAACAGGCGATCAGCCAACGGCTATAAAACAATTGGTTGATGGACTTAATTCAAACACAAAATATCAAGTATTACTAGGCGTAACAGGTTCGGGTAAAACTTTTACTGCTGCTAATGTTATACAACAAGTAAATAAACCCACGTTAATTTTAAGCCATAACAAAACCTTGGCAGCACAATTGTTTAGCGAGTTTAAACAATTTTTTCCTAACAATGCAGTTGAGTATTTTGTAAGTTACTACGACTACTATCAGCCCGAAGCATATTTACCAACTACAGGAACTTACATAGAAAAAGATTTACAAGTAAACGATGAAATTGAAAAACTACGCATTAGCGCCTCATCTGCATTACTATCTGGTAGGCGCGATGTAATTGTAGTTTGCTCGGTATCGTGTATTTATGGTATTGGTAACCCAACCGATTTTAAAAAAAATATTATATCAATTTTTGTAGGGCAAGTAATATCACGTAATAAATTATTACATCAATTAGTTGCTGCCCTATACTCACGAACTACCGAAGAGTTTAAACGAAGTAACTTTAGAGTTAAAGGCGATACGGTAGATGTAAATTTATCGTATGCAGATTACAGTGTTCGTATTTGTTTTTTTGGAGATGAGATAGAATCGATTGAAACATTTGATAGCGCAAATGGATTTGTGTTAGAGAAACATCAAGATTTTAGAATTTACCCCGCTAATATTTTTGTAACCTCGCCCGATACGTTGCAAAATGCAATGGTTCAAATACAAGAGGATACCGTTAAACATGTTGAATTTTTATTTGCACAAGGTAAAGATATTGAAGCAAAGCGAATACAAGAACGGGTAAATTATGATTTAGAAATGATGCGCGAATTAGGCTACTGTAGCGGCATAGAAAACTACTCGCGTTATATGGATGGCCGCTTACCAGGCACTAGGCCATTTTGTTTATTAGATTATTTTCCTGACGATTACTTAATGATTATTGATGAAAGTCATGCAACATTGCCACAAGTAAAAGCAATGTTTGGTGGCGATTTTTCGCGCAAACAAAACTTAGTTGAGTATGGCTTTAGACTGCCATCGGCTATGGATAACCGACCATTAAAATTTGATGAGTTTGAAGCCTTAACAAACCAAGTTATATATGTATCGGCTACACCAGCCGAATACGAATTAGAAAAAGCTGATGGAATTTTAGTTGAGCAATTAGTAAGACCTACAGGTATTTTAGACCCCATAATTGAAGTGCGACCTTGTGCAAACCAAGTAGATGATTTGTTAGATGAAATACACAAAGTTGTAGCAAAAGATGAGCGAATACTTGTAACAACACTTACCAAGCGAATGGCCGAAGAACTATCTAAATACTTAACCAAATTAAACATACGTTGCCGCTACATACACAGCGAAGTTGATACCCTAGAACGAGTTGAAATATTAAGACAATTACGAGTAGGAATGTTCGATGTATTAATAGGTATTAATTTATTGCGCGAAGGATTAGATTTACCCGAAGTATCGTTGGTATGTATTTTAGATGCAGATAAAGAAGGTTTTTTACGCAACGTACGTAGCTTAGTACAAACATCGGGTAGGGCTGCGCGTAATGTTAACGGTAAAGTTATTATGTATGCCGATAAAATGACAGACAGCATGCGCATAACAATACAAGAAACCGAAAGGCGTCGAAAAAAACAAATTGAGTATAATTATAAAAACGGAATTACACCAACACAAGCTGGTAAAAAAGCATTATTACAACCACAAGATAGTGGCGTTGAAGTAAGAGTAGATGGCAAGTTAGTGCGAACTTATGTTGAACCAGCCGAATATAGTTTTGCCGCCGACCCAGTAGCGCAATACATGACGCAAGACGAATTAAAAAAACAAATTACCAAATTAAAAACAGCTATGCTTAAAGCATCTAAAGAAATGGATTTTGTTGAAGCAGCTCGCATGCGAGATGAAATGTACGGTTTAGAAAAGTTATTGAAAGCTAAATAAATTTTATAGTTGAATTAGGGATAGCACAAAAATACAAATACAATCAAAATGGTAAAAAAATAAGATATAACTATGAAAATTGCGAGTAATAAATTAGTTGATTTATATAAATTTTATGAGTTAGAATTACATACTGTATATGACAACGACGAACTATTTGCAATTTTTGAGTTAGTATGCGAACATTATTTACAATATTCAAAAGCTGAGGTAAAGTTACAATGGCAATCAAACATAAACCAATCTGATGTTTTGAAAATTTACAATGTTGTAAAAAAATTAAAAACAAATTTACCAATACAATATATTTTAGGACAAGCATTTTTTTATAATTTAATTTTTAAAGTTAATTCGCACACACTTATTCCAAGACCCGAAACAGAAGAGTTAGTTGATTTAATAATTAGAGATAATAAATTACAAACTGAAAAAATTGAAAATGTAACCCACTCAATTTTAGATATTGGAACAGGTAGTGGTTGTATTGCAATTACATTAAAAAAACACCTTACCAAGGCAATAGTTGCTGCTGTTGATGTTAGTGAAAACGCATTAACCATTGCAACTAAAAATGCCAAACTAAACAATGTTGATGTTCATTTTTTTAAACAAAATATTTTAATTGTTGATTTAATAAATAGTAGCAATACTACTTTTGATTTAATAGTAAGTAACCCGCCCTATGTTTTAAAATTAGAGGCACAGCAAATGGATGCACGAGTATTAAATAATGAGCCACACTTGGCTTTATTTGTTAGTGATAACGATCCTATTGTTTTTTATAAACGAATTATTAATTTGTGCCAAACCAATTTAAAAACTAATGGCTTACTTTATTTTGAGTTAAACCCATTGTATGCTGATGAAGTAAAAAACTATGCTAATGCCAGTAATTTATTTATTTTTACCGAACTGATAAATGATATGAGCGGGAAACAACGATTTTTAAAAGCACAAAAAAAATGAAATTCAAATACCTAATAGTTTTTTTTGGGTTAGTGTCATCGCTTTTCTCTCAACAAAAAATTGAAACTAATTTTAATGTTGCCGCACATCCAAAAGGTAATAAAGCTGATTTAGAATATGTAATTGCTCACCAACTCATTTACCCAAAAGTTAGTTTAAAAAAAGGAACTAAAACAATAATCGATGTTCATTTTGTTGTAACAGAAGATGGAAGTATAACTAATATTGAGTTTAAAGAAAATTATGTAATAGAATTTGAAACCGAAGTAAAGCGACTTTTGCGATATATTATTTTTGAACCAGCATTAATGGGCAATAAAAAAGTAGCATCACAAACAATGCTATCGTTTAATTTTAACTCCGCTTTATATCGTAAATACACTAAAGCACGTGGTTTTGTTATACATAAAGAAACTGCAAAATTTGACACTAGTTTTGTAATTTACGATAGAGCCGACTCATCTCCCGAATATTATAAAGGTGGCGAGCAAGGTTTTAACGAATATATTTTATCTAATTTAGAATATCCAGATATTGCTATTAAACAAAACGTGCAAGGTGTTGTAGTATTAAGTTTTATTGTTGAACCAAACGGCACTATCAGTAATTTATTTATCGAAAAAGAATTTAATCACTTTTGTACTAATGAGGCCATACGATTAATACGTGATACCAAATGGATACCAGGTACTAAAGATGGAAAATTAATTAGATACAAAACTACCTATCCAATTGTGTTTAATATTAATAACCATGTTAAAGATAACTCGATGGGCGAACAACGTTAACCAATAATTAAAAAAATAAATATATTTATTAAAGTTAAAAATCACTATGCATACTATTAATACCGATAAATTACTCACATTAAAAGATGTGCAACAAATTATTGATACAAATTTAACGTTACAGTTATCTGATAAAGCAACTCAAAATATTGTGAATTGCCGCGAGTACCTCGATAAAAAAATGGCTTCGCAAAAAGATCCTATTTATGGCATTAATACTGGTTTTGGCTCGTTATGTAATGTTGTTATACCAGATAACGAACTTGAGCAATTACAAACAAATTTAGTAATGTCGCACGCTTGTGGTATGGGTAACGAAGTGCCAATAGAAATTGTGCGATTAATGTTATTGTTAAAAATACAATCCCTATCGTATGGCAAAAGTGCAGTACAATTACAAACCGTACAACGATTAATTGATTTTTATAATCATAAAGTTTATCCTATTGTATACGAGCAAGGCTCATTAGGTGCTTCGGGAGATTTATCTCCACTAGCACACTTGTGTTTACCTTTATTAGGTATGGGCGAGGTTAACTATCAAGGTAATAAATATGCTGCTGCCGATGTTTTAAAACAATTAGGATTAGAGCCAATTAAATTAAAATCGAAAGAAGGATTAGCGTTATTAAATGGAACTCAATTTATGAGTGCCTTCGGAGTTTGGTGTTTATTAAAAGCTAATAAATTAAATAATTTAGCCGATTTTATTACAGCAATATCGTTAGATGCGTTTGATGGAAGAATTGAACCATATAAAGATAATATACACATTATACGCCCACACAAAGGGCAGTTACAAACTGCGCAGGCCGTTCGTAGTATTTTAGAAGGAAGTGAAATTTTAAAACAAAAAAAAGTACAAGTTCAAGATCCTTATTCGTTTAGATGTGTGCCACAAGTACACGGCGCTACAAAAGATGCAACGGCTTATGTAAGTTCTGTTTTTGAAACTGAAATAAATTCGGTTACAGATAACCCAACGGTTTTTCCTGAAGAAGATGAAATAATTAGCGGTGGTAATTTTCATGGGCAACCATTGGCAATTACGTTAGATTTTTTAGCCATTGCAATAGCCGAATTAGGCAGCATATCTGAGCGTAGGGTTTATCAATTAATATCGGGTATTAGAAAATTACCTGCTTTTTTAGTAGCAAAGCCAGGCTTAAATTCGGGTTTTATGATACCACAATATACCGCGGCAAGCATTGTTAGCCAAAACAAACAATTATGCACACCTGCAAGTATCGATAGCATTGTATCGAGTAACGGCCAAGAAGACCACGTTAGTATGGGCGCAAATGCTGCAACTAAGTGTTATAAAGTAA
>JAYSUQ010000008.1:0-21093 GCA_043718985.1 Bacteroidota bacterium
GTTTTCTAACAAGAAAACAGCCCGTTTTGTTAAACAATCACTTTTTCAGTACCCTCTTATGAAGCCAGCCCCTTTTTTGTAGTTTAAAAGTTCCTCAACTGTATTTTATTTATTTCTAAATACAAATTGTTTATCAAACACATCAACAATTATTTGTTTTGATTTATCAATTTTATCGGCGAGTAATTGTTTTGATAATTCGTTAAGAATTTGTTTTTGCAGTACTCGTTTAACTGGTCGTGCGCCATAATGTGGGTCGTATCCTAATTCGGCCAGCCAATCAATAGCCTCAGTAGTTGCAGTTAAAACAATGTGTTGTTCGTTTAATCGTTTAGCTATTTCGTTAAATTGTATGGTTACTATGTTTGCTACGTCTTCTCTGGTTAAAGGCTCAAACATGATTATTTCATCAATTCTATTTAAAAATTCGGGTCTAATTGTTTTCTTTAATAAATCAAATACTTCTAATTTTGTTTTAGCTAATACCTCATCTTTATTATTTTCGTTTAGTATCTCAAAATTATCTTGTATTAAATGCGAACCAATGTTAGATGTCATTATAACAATGGTATTTTTAAAATTAACGGTTCTGCCTTTATTATCTGTTAATCGCCCATCGTCTAACACCTGTAACAAAATATTAAAAACATCGGGATGCGCTTTTTCTATTTCATCTAATAAAATAACACTATATGGCCTACGTCGCACTGCTTCGGTTAATTGGCCGCCGTCGTCAAACCCAACATAACCAGGAGGCGCACCAATTAATCGACTAACGGAGTGTCTTTCTTGATACTCACTCATATCAATACGGGTTAAAGCATTTTCGTTATTAAATAAAAAATCGGCTAATGCTTTTGCTAATTCGGTTTTGCCTACACCTGTAGTTCCTAAAAATATAAATGAACCAATTGGTTTTTTGGCATCTTGCAAACCAGCCCTACTTCTTCTAACGGCATCAGCAATGCTTTCAATAGCTTGGTGTTGGCCAACAACTCGTTTGTGTAATTCGTTTTCTAATAATAATAGTTTTTGTTTTTCGCTTTGCAACATTCTCGATACGGGTATACCCGTCCACACACTTATTACATCTGCAATATCTTCGCTATCAACCTCTTCTTTTAATAGTTGCGAACCATCGGCTTTTGCAATGGTTAATTTATTTTCTAAGTCTAACAATGTTGCTTCGGCTTGTTGTATTTTACCGTAACGTATTTCGGCAACTTTTCCAAAATCACCTGCTTTTTCAAAATTATTTGCGTGTTGTTTTAATTCTTCAATTTGCAATTTAATTTTTTGTACACCCTCAATTGCTTCACGCTCGTTTTGCCATTTTGCTTTTAATGCATTGCGCAACTCTTGTAAATTTGCAATATCTTTATTTAATATTAAAACTTTTGCATCTTCGTTTTCACGCTTCATTGCTTCGCGTTCAATTTCTAATTGCATAATTTTACGCTCCATTTCATCAAGCTCAATAGGCATCGAGTTAATTTGCATACGCAATTTACTTGCAGCCTCATCCATTAAATCTATAGCTTTATCGGGTAAAAAACGATCGCTAATGTAGCGTTGCGATAATTCGACAGCAGCAATAATTGCTTCATCTTTAATACGAACTTTATGATGCGCTTCGTATTTTTCTTTAATACCACGTAAAATAGAAATGGCATCTTCTTCGCTTGGCTCATCAATTAATACTTTTTGAAACCTGCGTTCTAAGGCTTTATCTTTTTCGAAATATTTTTGAAATTCGTTTAATGTTGTAGCCCCTATTGCACGTAATTCGCCTCGCGCCAATGCTGGTTTTAAAATATTTGCAGCGTCCATTGCTCCATCGCCACCACCTGCGCCAACCAATGTGTGTATTTCATCAATAAACAAAACTACATCGCCATTACTTGCAATTACCTCTTTAACTACCGATTTTAAACGCTCTTCAAACTCTCCTTTATATTTTGCACCAGCAATTAATGCACCCATATCTAACGAAAAAACTTGTTTAGATTTTAAATTATCGGGTACATCGCCATTAATAATTCTATGGGCTAAACCTTCGGCAATAGCAGTTTTACCTACGCCAGGTTCACCTACTAAAATAGGATTGTTTTTTGTACGGCGCGATAAAATTTGAAGTACTCGTCGTATCTCTTCATCGCGCCCTATTACAGGGTCGAGTTTACCGTTACGAGCTTGTGTGTTTAAATTAATGGCATATTTATTTAATGCATTGTATGTATCTTCTTGATTTTGGCTTGTTACATTAGCCCCTTTTCTTAATTCTAAAATTGCTGCCTTTAATCCGTTTTCTTTAATACCATTATCTTTTAGTAATTGCGCAACCGAATCGGAACTTGCTAATATACCTAACAATAAATGTTCAATAGATATAAATTCATCTTTAAAATCTTTTAAATAATTGGTTGCATTTGCAATTGTTTGGTTTGTGTTGCGAGATAAATACACATCGCCACCACTAACCTTTGGATAAGAGTTGCAAATTGCATCAACTGTTTTTGAAAAAACGGATTGATTGATAGCTAATTTTTTTAAAATAAAAGGAGTAACATTTTCATCAACTTCTAAAATGGCTTTTAATAAATGCCCATTTTCTACCGCTTGATTACCGTTTATTGTTGCAATTTGAATGGCTTGCTGAACTGCCTCTTGCGATTTTATTGTAAGGTTATTAAAATTCATTTGGTGTATGTTTTTAATTTTTATGTTCAATTACTTGGGTTATTTTTATCATCCAATTGAAATTTATTTTCCCAACTCTATTAATTTATTTTCGTTTATAACTCAAACTATGTTCCAATTAAATTTACTGAAAAATAGTCGTAATAAATTAAAATTGCACGACTATACGACTGATATCGTTACGCTTTAATGACAAATTGGGTATAAAAAAATAAAAATAATTAGATATAGTTTCATCTATTAAATTAATAATTAAATTAGTTGAATGTTTTTCTTTTTATCAAAAATAGTAGCTTTTATAATGGCACCATTTACGTGGATGTTTTTTTGTTTGTTATTTGTTTTAAAAAAATCGTGGCACTTACCAATAAAAAAATATGTGTTAGCGCTTACTATTTTTACTTACCTTATATCTAACTCATTTATTGTTGATGAACTTTGCAGGGCTTGGGAATATTGTGACGATGATATTTATTTAAAAAAAACAAATTACGATTTAGCTATTGTTTTGGGTGGAATGGGTCGCATTGATGAGCGTCAAAATAAATTTGATTTTCAAAGTTCGGGCGATAGGTTGTTTCAAACAATTGAGCTATACCATAAAGGTAGAGTTAAAAAAATTTTAGTAACAGGCGGTAGCGGTAGTATTAATCATCCAAACCACCGAGAAGCTCAATTTATTAAAAAATATTTAATTAATATTGGGGTGCCAGATACAGCTATTATTATTGAAAATAATTCAAAAAACACTTACGAAAACGCTGTGTTTACTAAGCATATTTTAGATAGTATGCAATTTAAAGGTTCTGTATTATTAGTTACATCATCTTTTCATATGCGCCGAAGCAAAGCCGTTTTTACAAAAGCTGGTTATGTAAACTTTACGCCTTATATAACTAACAAATTTTCGGGCATTCGTAAATATGAAATAGATCATTGTTTAATACCAAATACAGATGCTTTATTTGTATTAAATTTAATTGTTCACGAATTATTTGGTTATACTATTTATAAACTACAAGGCTATTTATAAAAACAAAACACACTCAAAATAAACACAATTATGTACCATAGAACAGAAAATTTTAAAAAAGATTTTGCACAAGAAAACGAAATGACGTTATTAATTTTTAATGCAATATCTAACGATGCATTAATAAAAAAACCACACGAAAACATTCGTTCTTTGCAACGTTTAGTTTGGCATATTGTGGTTACCCATGCCGAAATGTTGGGTAAAGCAGGTTTAGTAATTAATGCTCCTGATGAAGATAGTGAGCCTTTAGCTAACATTGCAAAAATTTGCGAAATTTATCAAACATCTGCAAATTCGGTTTTAGAGCAAGTTGAAAAACATTGGTTAGACTCTAGCTTAAGTACTGAGCACGAAATGTATGGTATGCAATGGGCACGAGGCACTATTTTAGATGTTTTAATTAAACACGAAATCCATCATCGCGGACAATTAACAGTAATAATGCGGCTATTAAATTTAAAAGTGCCGGGCACTTATGGTCCCAGCAAAGAGGATTGGGCTACATACGAAATGCCCGCTGCCGAATAAAGATGAACTTAATTTATACATCAAAAATTAATTTAATAATTTCGTTTTTATAAAATGATTTGTTTTCCGAATGCTAAAATAAATTTAGGTTTAACTATTACTCAAAAACGAGAAGATGGTTTTCATAACATTGAAACTGTTTTTTATAAAACGGGTTGGCAAGATGCTTTAGAGGTTGTGTTATCGAGTAACGAAAACAAATTTAACTTACATTTAAGCGGCATACCTATAATAGGAAACTTAACTACAAATTTAATATACAAGGCTTATAATTTAATTGCCGAAATAAAAGCGCTACCAAACATTGATGTTTATTTACATAAAAATATACCAATGGGTGCTGGCCTTGGCGGCGGAAGTGCCGACGCTGCTTTTTTTATTAATTTAATAAATAATCAGTTTAGTCTAAAATTAACAAGCGAAGAAAAACTAACCGTTGCAAAAAAATTAGGAAGCGATTGCGCTTTTTTTATAAATAACACACCTACTTTTGCTTTCGAAAAAGGCGATGTTTTTGAGAATATAAATATTGATTTGAGTGATTATTATATTGCTATAATTTATCCGAATGTGCATAGTAATACTGCCCAAGCTTATTCGTTAGTTACGCCAAAAATACCTGCAAAATCTGTTAAACAAATTATTATGCAGCCCATTGCAACCTGGAAGACCGAATTAGTAAATGATTTTGAAATTTCTATTTTTGATAAATACCCAGTTGTAAAACAAATTAAAGAAAGCTTGTATACACAAGGGGCATTATATGCTTGTATGAGTGGTAGTGGCAGCGCTGTTTTTGGAATTTTTAAAACTGAACCAACACTTTTTGGATTTGAAGAATATCCGCAATGGATAGGAAAATTGTAACTTATTAAATTGCGGGTAACACTGTTGCAGTACACTCACCAAAGCCAACCCTTACACCATTTTTGCTAGCAAATCCTTTTAATGTAATAGTGTCATTATCGTTTACAAATTTACGCTCGGTGCCATCATTTAGTGTAATTGGTTTTGTACCTCGCCAAGTTAATTCTAAAAAACTACCATACTCGCTTGGCGTTGGCCCACTTATGGTACCACTTGCCATTAAATCGCCTACATTAATATTGCAACCATTAACTGTATGATGTGCTAATTGTTGCTCCATTGTCCAATACATGTATTTGTAGTTTGATGTGCATATTTTATTCTCATCACCGTTTGGAGTAACTAAAATAACCTCTAAATTAATATCAATATTTTGTTCGCCTTCGTATTGTAAATATGGTAATACACTTGGTGTTTGCTCGTAACCTTTAGTTCTAAAGGGCTCTAAGGCATCGAGGGTAATTACCCATGGCGACATTGTTGACGCGAAATTTTTTGCTAAAAAGGGCCCTAATGGCACGTATTCCCATGCTTGTATATCGCGAGCACTCCAATCGTTAAACAACACCATGCCAAAAATATAATCATCGGCATTTTGTGGTGTAACGCTTTGCCCCATTTGGGTTTGATTTCCAATAACAAAAGAGGTTTCTAATTCTATATCTAATAATTTGGTTGGCCCAAAAACAGGTAACTCAACATCGGCTGGTTTTTGTTGGCCTTTAGGGCGATGAAAACTATGCCCACTAACACAAATACTCGATGCGCGACCATGATAACCAACAGGTATGTGTTTCCAATTTGGCAATAATGCGTTTGCAGGATCGCGAAACATTGTGCCGGTATTGGTTGCGTGATCTATACTGCTAAAAAAATCGGTATAATCGCCAATTTTTATTGGTAATAGCATTTGAACGGTTGTTTGTAATTTAAAAATGGTATCAAATAATTCTTTTTTTGATTGTAATTTTTGATTGTCAACGTTTAATAAATCTGATAAACGATCGCGTAAAGCTCTAGTTTTATCTTTGCCTAAATCAATAAAATTATTTAAAGTGGCTTGGTTAAAAACATCGGCATCTGTTATAATACCCGATAAAAATCCTGCATAAAACAATTCATATAAATCAACAATATAATTACCGATTGCGCTGCAAGCTCTATGTTTAACAGTGTTAGTTTTGTAAATTCCAAATGGTAAGTTTTGAATTGAAAAATCGCAGTTTTCAGATACCGAAATCCACGATTTTAAATTTGGGTTATTTGCTTTTATGTTTGACATGGTAATGAGTTAAAAAAATAAAAAATATAGTTTTTAAATAAGAGTTATTGTTATTTTTAGAGAATATAATAATACTGAAAATAATACAGTTGTTTGATGCAATTTTTAAGATTTATATTTGTTTTTATGATGTTAGATGTTGCAATGTTAGATGCTCAAAATAAAACCGATTTTGCAGTTGTGTTAAACGAAAACACATTAAATAAAATATTTACTGCCATTGGCCAAATAAAAGGCAAAAACACGTTTGAAGTGTTACTTATAAAGGGTAGTTACGAATGGACGATTTTGAATCCGAAAATTAATTTAAAACCCGATAGCAGTGATTTTACGTGTGATGCAAAAGTAGATGTCGGGCCATTTAACTATAAAACACAAGTAATTGGTAACGTTAAAATTGATTATGATAATAAAACTAATCTTATAAAAATAAAAATTACCCGCGCTATTTTTGAATTATATACAATGATTTTTGGTAAAAAAATACACATAAAAGATATTCATTTAGAGGATCATTTTAAAGACCCCTTTGTGTTTGAAGGCCCTAAAACGTTTGCTACCGATATGCAATTTACTATGCCCGATAGCACAATAAAACGAATTTTTGTGCAACCAACCGATTGTGTGATGAAGGTAGTGAAGCAGGCAATTGTTACAACGTGCGATATTGCAGCAAGTGATAAGCCCTTTACTAAAACTATTATAAAAACACAAGCACCCATTCATAATAGTGATAAACAAAAAGACACAACGGTATTAAAAAAATAAATTTGAAGTTATTTTTAAAACATAATTATTTTTTGTTGGCGCTATATTTTTTGCTTCTATTTTTTGTTGGCATTATATTACTAAACTATTCTAAAATACAATTGCACAATAACGCCAACGCATTGGTAGGCAATCAATTTTTTGATGTTTTTTTTAAATACATTACTTATTTAGGTGATGGTGTTTTTGCTATTTTAGTAGCTGCTTTATTTTTGTTTAGTAATGTTAAAAAAACAATTTATATTTTAATTACATACCTAACCGCTGGTGGTATTTCATCGTTAATGAAGCATCAGTTTTTTGAAGATATTACACGCCCACATTTTTATTACCAATACCATTTGCACAAACAAATAAAATTAATTGATGGGGTTGATGTATTAGCAAAAAGTTCGTTTCCAAGCGGGCATGCCTTATCGGCTTTTGCTTTATTTTTTTGTTTAATTTTTTTAACTAAACATAATTTATATAAATTTATATTTTTTGTATTGGCCTGTTTAGCAGCGTATAGTCGGGTGCATTTATCGCAACATTGGTTAGTTGATGTTTATGTTGGCTCGTTAATTGGCGTTTTGTTTAGTGTTTTATTTTATTTTTTATTTTATACTAATGGGTATTTTAAAAATTTAGATTTTTCAATTTCATATTTTTTAAATAAAAATAAAACACGTGTTTAAACTATTAAATACACCTGCTAAAGCCTATGCATTTATAGCAATTGTAGCAGCACTTTTGTTTATCCCATTTATTGGTAACATGCCTTTGTTTGATTGGGATGAGATTAATTTTGCCGAATGCGCACGCGAAATGCTCGTTACCAAAAACTACTCTTCGGTACAATTATATTACCAACCATTTTGGGAAAAACCACCGTTATTTATTTGGTTACAAGCGTTAAGTATGAAAGCCTTTGGTGTTAATGAATTTGCCGCTCGTTTGCCAAATGCTTTGTGTGGTATAATAACTTTGCTTGTTTTATATATAAGTGGTAAGCGCTTAAACGGTCAAAAATTTGCACTAACGTGGGTGTTTGTTTATGCTGCTACTTTATTACCACACGTTTTTTTTAAAAGTGGCATCATCGATCCTTGGTTTAATTTATTTATTTTCCTATCAGTTTATCATTTAATATTACATACCAATAACCCAGTTGGCGGTAATGCAATTAAAACAGCGTTAGTAGCAGGTGCTTTTTTAGGTTTAGCATTATTAACAAAAGGCCCAGCTGCTTTAATAATAGTTGCTTTAACTGTTGTTGTGTTTTTTATTTTAGTGAGGTTTAAAAGAGTATCGCAATTAAAATATGTTATACTGTTTTTTAGTTCGTTTTTTATAATTGGTTTTAGTTGGTTTGCAATTGAAATAGTAAACGGTAATCAACAAATTATTAAAGAATTTATTGAGTATCAAATTAGGTTATTTAATACCGAAGACAGTGACCACGGTGGACCATTTATCTATCATTTTGTAGTGTTATTATTTGGTTGTTTTCCTTCGTCGTTGTTTTTAATATTAGCGCATCAGCAATCTGTATCCGATACCGATTTTGAAAAACATACCAAACGTTGGATGCTGTGTTTATTTTGGGTGGTACTAATATTGTTTTCGATAGTTAAAACTAAAATTGTTCATTACACCTCGTTATGCTATTTTCCGTTAACATATTTAGCAACCTATGCCATTTTAAAATTACAAGCAACTGTTTATGTTTGGAAAACTTGGTTTAACCGACTGTTTATTTTTATTACTTGTATTATTTCTATTTTATTTATTTCGGTATCGCTTATTACTTTAATAAAACCTTTTTTAATAAAATCGCAATTAATTAACGATAATTTCGCTTTAGAAAACTTAAAAGCTAATGTGTATTGGAGTGGTTTTGAATGGCTTATAGGCTTTATTTTTTTAGTATGCACTTTGTTTTGTATTCGTAAAATAAACAAGGGTAACAAGCAGTTTATTTATGGTATATTTTTAACATCGTTACTAACAGTAAGTAGTTTGTTGTTAGTAATTGCTCCAAAAATTGAACAATACTCACAACATGCAGCGATAGAGTTTTACAAGGCTTGTGCAAAAAATAATATTTTGGTAGATTGTATTGGCTTTAAAAGCTATGCAACAATTTTTTATGGTAAGTTACCTACAGATATTAATACAAACAATAATTGTAAACTTTTTATTAATAATAAAAAACAACAATTAATAAACGAAGGAACAGACCCTACAACTTACACTGGCTTGTTTTACAGGCAATGGCTTGCCGATGAAGCAAACCATAAACCAATTTGTTTAGTGGCTAAATGTACCGAAGAAAATTTAACAACACGTTATTCTAATTTTGTTGAACTGTATCGTCAAAATGGATTTATATTTCTTGTAAAAAAAAATAAAAAATAATATGCTAATTGATTTAAGAAGTGATACGGTTACCAAGCCTTGTAAAAATATGTTAGAGGCAATGATGCAAGCGCCCGTTGGCGACGATGTATTTAATGAAGACCCAACAATTAGTGCTTTAGAAAAAAAAACTGCTAAACTATTTAATAAAGAAGCTGGTTTGTTTTGCCCTAGCGGAACAATGACAAATCAAATTGCAATTAAAGTACATACCAAACCTGGCGATGAATTAATTTGCGATGTTAATTCGCACATTTATAATTACGAAGGCGGTGGTATTGCATCGAACTCGGGCGTGCAAGCAAAATTATTGCAAGGCGATAGAGGCAGGTTAACAGCTGAGCAAATTGAGCAAAATATAAATCCCGATTTAGATTGGCTTACCCACACATCTTTAATTAGTTTAGAAAACACCGTTAACCGAGCAGGCGGCAGTTATTATCAATTATCCGAAATAAAAAAAATTAAACAACTTTGTGTTAAACATAATTTGCCTTTACACCTAGATGGGGCTCGTATTTTTAATGCGTTAATAGAAACGAATGATTTAGCAAGTACTATTGGCAACGAGTTTAATTCTATTTCGGTTTGTTTAAGCAAAGGGTTAGGTGCACCAGTTGGCTCTGTTTTACTTGGCGATAAACAATTTATAAAACAAGCGCGCCGTGTACGCAAAGTTTTTGGTGGCGGTATGCGCCAGGCTGGTTTTATAGCAGCTGCAGGTATTTATGCTTTAGATAATAATATTACACGTTTAAAAGATGATCACAACAGAGCTAAAGAAATTGAAACCGTATTAAAATCACAACCTTACATAGAGAGTATGTTGCCTGTAGATAGTAACATCATTATTTTTAATTTAGTTGATAAATTATCGGGCGTAGAATTTGAACAAAAATTAAAAAATGAAAACATTAAAGTTGTTGCTTTTGGCAAGCAAACAATTAGGTTTGTTACCCATTTAGATTTTACAAACGATATGTTAACTAAAATTATAAATGTTTTAAAACAAAAAATTTAGTAACGTATCTCTGACGATGTTTCGTCTAGGCAAATACAAATTTCTACCCACACAATTTTTTCGTTAAACGAGTGTTTTTCATCAACAAAAAATCCAATACTAAAATTTTCGTTAACAGGGTATAATTCAAACACATCAATATCATCTACTAAATGAAATTGACAACTTTTACCTGCGGTTATTTCGCCAACAAAAAAATATGTTGCCTCTATAACATCATTGCCATCTTCGTTTTTATACGTATAAATTTTAGCATCTTTTTGAGGCTCTATATTTAGGTAATAAAATAAATTAATTACCGATGCAGGAATAAATTTTTTAATTTTTGAGGCGTACTTCTGCACTACAAGGTCGTTACTCATTGCTGATTTGCCACATAAAATACTCTTATAAAGGCTTTCGGTTCGAGAATTGTTGTTTGAAAATGTCCAATCTAAAAAAGTAATATCGAAAATATCGGTGTTTTGCTTTTCAATCGCTTCCATATGTTAAATGTACAGAATATATTCAGAAATAAAAAAATTAGTCTTGCTTTTTAGCTCATTCATCGAAAAATTTAAAATTTAATTTGAAGTTTTAAATTTAACTGTCGTTTGGTTAAATAATTTGGTACAGCGTATTGGCGGCCAGTAACATCAGTAATCCAGGTATAAGATATGGTATTGTTTACTTGTAGTAAATTAAACACTTCTAAACTTAACCACATGCCTTTTAAATAATGAAACGGATTATTTTTAGGCAATGTGTGTTCTTCTTTTATTATTTGGTAGGCAAAACCAATATCAACACGGCGATAGGGTGGCATACGAAACACTTGTTGCCAACGGTTATGGTTGGGTGGACCAAATGGAAGCCCTGTTCCAAATTGCATATTTAAGTACATTTTACATTGTGGTAATTTTGGAATATAATCCTGAAAAAACATACCAAATGTAATGCGTTGATCGGTTGGCCGTGGTATGTATCCCGGAAAAACTACCGTGCTATCAACAGCCTTTGTATCAAACGTGTAACCTTTAACAATTGTATCGCCTGCTTGATTATAGTAAGTTACTTTTCTATCGTCGCTTATGTTTTCAAAGGTTCGTAAAAAGCCTATGGTTGCCCACGATTCTATGTTTTTAATAAACTCGCCATTAATGCGTAAATCAACCCCCGTGCTATAACCAACCGAATTGTTTTTAGCAAAATAACGTATGCGTACATTATCAACTTCGTATGGAATTAAATTTTTCATTTCCTTGTAATAACCCGCTAATATGAGCTTAAACGGACGTTTCCAAATTTTAAAATTATAATCGCCCGATACTAAATAATGAATTGATTGTTGCGCTTTAATATTTTTATTAAGTACTCCATTAAAATCACGCATTTCGCGATAAAATGGTGGTTGATAATAATAACCCCACGATGCTTTAAAAACCATATCGCGTTTCCAATTTGGTTTAATCGAAAATGTTAAGCGTGGCGATATGATTGTTTGTTTATTAAAATCCCAATAATTAGCTCGCACACCCGTGGTAAGTGTAATAACCGACGAATCTTTTAGCTCTTTATTAAATAAATGCTGCACATAACCTTGCACACGATTACTTTGTAAATGTATTTTAGTTTTTATAACATCGGTTAAATTAATGCCGTTAGCGGAGTAGGGGCTGTTGTAGTCCGATGAGTCAACAGTTTTCCATTCGCTTAATTTATCATCAATAATTTCGTGCTGATATTTTACACCCCATAATAATTGATTAGCTGTGTTAATGTAACGTGTGCCTTTGTGGTCAATGTTAAATACTTGTGCATCTATTCTATTTCGCCCATTATTTAAAAACGTGCCAATGCCACGGTTAAAGGCAACTTGCCCAAAGTTTTCTTTACTAAAATCGGCTTCTAATTGGTCTATAAAATATTGCCCTTGTACGGTATATTTTTCTTCTTCTTTAGCTTTATAAGCCGATGCAATTAATTTTAATTTGGTTTTAGAGTTTGGTTTAAAGGTTGTTGAAAGTCCTCCCATCATGGTATTATATTGCATTATTTCTCTGCCATCAAAATAAACCGATAGCTTTAATGCGTTGTTAACAGTGCCAAAACTGGTTTCGCGGTTTGCAGGTATAACTAAATAATTATTATTTGCAACGTTTCCCAAAAACTCAACACTCCATTTTTCGTTTAATGTAAATGTTAAAAAAGTTTGCACATCATAAAACTTAGGCCTGTATTCGCCTTTAGTATCAAGCCCTTTTAATATGTAGGCGTTAGATTTGTAGCGTGAGCCAACGCTCCAAGCCACTACTCTGTTTTTAGATACACCTTGTAAATGTAAATTACCACCTAATAAACTACCACTTACGGTACCAGCAAATTTTAATGGTTTTCGGTAGGTTATATCTAAAACCGACGACATTTTATCGCCATACTTAGCTTCAAAACCGCCAGCCGAAAAATTTATATTACTTACCATATCGGGGTTTGCAAAACTTAAACCCTCTTGCTGCCCACTACGTGCTAAAAACGGACGGTATACTTCAATATCATTAACATACACAAGGTTTTCGTCAAAATTTCCACCTCTAACCGAGTAGCCACTACTTAACTCATTATTGCTACTAACACCAATTTGAGTTTTAATAATATCTTCTAAATTACCGCTTGGACTTGGAATGTAAAAAATATTTTTAGGATCAATTCGTTGTACCTCTTGACTTCGGTTTTCGGATATAACATTAACTGCAATTAAATTATTTTTAGATTCTAAGCGGGTATTAAAAGTAAATTTTTCGTCAGGTTTTAATATAATTTTTTTGTTTAGTTGCTTGTAACTAATGTTATAAAACGAAATGGTAATTTCTTTATTTGAAGGGACAGTTAATTCGTACTTACCTTTAATATCTGTAACTGTATTGTAGCCACCATCTTCTAAAACCGCAATTTGAATGTCGGGTAATCCAACCGCATCTTCATCTTTAATTACACCAAAAATTGTGGCCGTTTGTGCGTTAAAAATAAACGAGCAACAAACAAAAAATATGAAATAAAATTGTTTTAACAACACAGGCTAAATAACGCTTAATTGTTACAAATATTGTAAAATTAAATGAAAAATGTGCGTATTACTTCAATATTAAAAATTACGAATCAAATTAATGTTTTTTGTATAAACCCGCTTAAATTTTTGCAAGTCACATTATATTAATGCCTTTGAGTTTAGTTACTGAGACCTTTGTTTTTAAAGTGGGCAATTTTAATATCTTTGCCAAATAAAATTAAATTATGAGTTTTTTAGATGAATTACATAAGCGCAAAACTTTTGCTATTATTGCGCATCCCGATGCAGGAAAAACAACACTTACCGAAAAGTTATTATTATTTGGAGGAGCTATCCAATCTGCTGGGGCTGTAAAATCTAATAAAATTAAAAAAGCAACAACTTCCGATTTTATGGAAATTGAAAAGCAACGTGGTATATCGGTATCAACATCGGTTATGGCGTTTGATTACCGTAATTTTAAAGTAAATATTTTAGATACTCCAGGCCACGAAGATTTTGCCGAAGATACCTACAGAACATTATCGGCGGTAGATAGCGTAATAATGGTTATTGATTGTGTTAAGGGTGTTGAGCCCCAAACACGCAAATTGCTTGAGGTTTGTCGTATGCGCAACACACCAGTAATTGTGTTTGTAAATAAAATGGATAGAGAAGGGCAAAACCCATTTGATTTGTTAGATGAAATAGAAAAAGAATTACGCATAAAAGTGCGCCCACTTACGTGGCCTATAGGTATTGGTAAATCATTTAAAGGAGTTTATAATTTATACGAAAAAAAATTATCCCTTTTTCAGGGAGATAGTAAAACAACGGTAGAAGAAAACATTGTTTTAAATAATTTAACTGATGGAGAAATTGAAAAACATATTAGTGAAGATTTTTCGAACCAATTGCGTGCCGATGTTGAGTTATTAGATGGTGTTTATGACACGTTTGATAAGCAAAAGTATTTAGATGCAAATTTAAGCCCTGTGTTTTTTGGCAGCGCTGTTAATAATTTTGGTATTAAAGAATTGCTCGATTGTTTTGTTGAAATTGCACCAACACCACAAGGTAGAGATACCGATACGGCTGGACATATCGAATCTGACTCTCAAAAATTTAGTGGCTTTGTATTTAAAATTCACGCGAACTTAGATCCTAAGCACCGCGATAGAATTGCTTTTTTAAGAATAGTATCGGGCAAATTTGAGCGTAATAAATATTACTACAATGTGCGCGATGCAAAAGATATGCGTTTTAGTAACCCAACTGCTTTTATGGCCCAACAAAAATCGGTAATAGATGAGTCGTATCCTGGCGATGTTATTGGTTTGTACGATGCTGGAAATTTTAAAATTGGAGATACATTAACTGAAGGTGCAAAGTTTAATTTTAAAGGTATTCCAAGTTTTTCGCCCGAGTTATTTAAATACGTAACAAACCTTGATCCTATGAAGACTAAGCAATTGCAAAAAGGCTTAGAGCAATTAACGGATGAAGGGGTTGCACAATTGTTTACTAAAAAAACAGATGGACGAAAAGTAGTTGGTACTGTTGGAGCGTTGCAATTTGAGGTAATACAGCATCGTTTAAAAAGTGAGTACAATGCAAGTTGTGGTTACGATAGTATTAATCTATACAAAGCGCTATGGATACAGTGTGATGATAAAAAGAAATTAGATGAATTTTTAATTGATAAAGCAAATCATATTGCATACGATAAAGAAAATAGGCTGGTATTTTTAGCTGAATCGGCGTGGTTGTTGGAAATGGCTCAAACAAAATTTCCAGAAATTAAATTTCATTTAAAAAGCGAATTTTAATTTTTAAGTAACATTTTACCACTTGCACCTACAGCTAGGGCTCATATATACAGTTGCCTTTGGCATTAAAGCCTTAAGGCGCGTTTGCTCATCTTCGCTAATTAAAATGTTTCGCAAATCAATTATCTTTAAAGCAGTTAACATTTTAAAGTTTTCGGGGTATTCGTTAAAATTATTACTCCAAATATCTAAAATTTCGAGTTTTTGCAAATTACCAATTTGTGGGGGTAAATATTCTAAGTCGTTTTGATTTAAGTTTAGGTATTTAAGTTCAACTAACTTGCCAATATTTTTTGATACTTTTTGTAACCCTGTTTTACTGCATGCAAAATATTGCAACTGAGTTAATGTGCCAATACTATCGGGTATTTCGGTAATAGAGTTTTTACTGATATCTAAGTATTGCAAATTTTTAAATAACAGTATTTGTAATGGAAACGTTTTTAAATGTTGTTTTCGTAAAATTAATTTAACAACCATATTAGGGTTTTTTAAAGCCTCGGTCAAATTAGTAAATGCAGTAACGGTATCAAGGCTTGGCGAATCAAGCAATTGCGCTTTTGTTTGAATGGCACTAATTAAAACACAAAGTGTAATAAAAATTTTAGAGTAATTCGCAAGCAATTTTATCATTAGCTAAAGCTGTTTTAAGTTCATCTAAATTAGCAAATTTCTGTTCGTTACGTATGCGTTTAACAAATTGTAACTTAATGGGGTTATCATAAATAGTATCGTTAAAATTAAAAATATTAACTTCTATTTTAATAGTAGTGTCGTTATTGGTTGTTGGGTTGGTACCAATATTAACCATACCGTTATACACAATAGTATTTAAAATAACCTTAACGGCATAAACACCAATTTTTGGTATTAATTTATTTTCGTCGTTAATGCTAATATTGGCAGTTGGGTAACCAATAGTTCGGCCTAATTGTTTGCCTTTTACAACTACACCAGTTATAAAAAATGAGTATCCCAAAAACTGATTTGCTGTTGTAATATCGCCCTCTTCAATTGCTTTGCGAATGCGAGTACTGCTTACATTTAAGTCGTTAATTTCGTGTACTGGTATTTCTTCTACATTAAAATTATGTTGTAATGATAGTTGCTTTAGGGTATCAATAGTGCCTTCGCGATTACTGCCAAATTTATGATCGTAGCCTATTACTAATGTTTTTGTATTAAGCCCTTTTGCAATAATATTGCTTACATAAAAATTGGCAGGCGTTTTCGCAAATTCTTTTGTAAAAGGATAAACCAATACATTATCAACGCCAAAGTGTTTTAGTAATTCGCATTTTTCGTCGGTTGTGTTTATCAATTTCAAATCTTTTTGATTGGGAAAAAGCACTTTACGTGGATGTGGCGAAAAGGTAAATAACAATGTTTGCCCACCTTGTTGTTGTTTAATTTCGAGCAATCGTTTAATTATTTTTTGATGGCCTAAGTGCACACCATCAAACGTACCAATGGTTACAATGGTGTTTTGTAATTGTTGTGTTTGGGTTATGTTATTGAAAATTTGCACGCATTAAATATACCATTAATAGTAGTTTAACAAACACTAGCCCCGATTGTAGTGAACATCCTTTTTTTGATATTTTTTTATCAAAAAAAGATGAGAACGTAAAGCGGGAAATAGCTCCAAAAAATATTAAAATACTTTTACGTTTCCGTTTTTAATAATATAATCTACACCATTAATATTAAATTTTTTGCCTGCTGTTTTGTTCATCAATTCAGTAATATCTTGCTCAATGGTATGCACACTTCCTTTTGTTTTGTAGGCTATGTTTAAATAATCTTCATTAATTTCCATGCCATCGTACACGCCACACAACACAACCCTAACAGGCGTTTTTAAACGTGTAATTAGTTTAATATCACGCACTTTTGCCCAGTTATCGGCAATTAAAATTATTTCTTTTACCTTTCCACTTTTTGTAATGCCGTATAATAATGCTTCTAAAACATTTTCGGGTGCATCGCCGCCTTGCCCTTTTTTTATAGCTAAGTTCATTGTGGCAATTAATTCATCAACATTTTTTGCTTTGCAATGGTATAACCCACCAGTTAAGCCAATTTTTTTATCAACATCGGCTTTTCTATCCCCATCGTTAAAAAAAATAAAATGTTGGCTTGTTGTATCTTTTGTGAAATGTAATTTATACCAAGTACTTAATTGTTGTGCGTATGGATACATGCTGCCTGTTAAATCAGATACAATTAATTTTTTATCCCAATTTTTATTGCGGCTAAATACCTGAAAAATTGTATTTGTACTGGTATCTTTTAAACTCGGCATTAATTCGGCATCGCTTGTTGTGCCTGGGCTTTCAAAAGCAAATTGCCCTTTTTTATCATATACTTTATAGTAACCATTTAAATGCCCTTTTTTATAAACACCTTCGGCTTTTACGTTTCCGTTGCTATGGTACGATAGTTCAACCCCATCTTTAACACCATTTTTAAAATTTTCAAAAAAATCTTTTTTGCAGTTTTTGTTGTAGTAAATACAAGGTCCATCAAACAATCCATCTTTATAGTAGGCTTCTTGTTCAACACAATCGGGCACATCAAACCATTTAATTTCGTGACCCTGTTTTTTATTATTTTTATAGAATACTTCTGATTTTAAATCGCCATTAGTCCAAAACTCTTTCCAAACCCCTTGCTTAAGGCTATCTTTATCAATAATATTTATGGTATCGGTTTCGTAAATAATATAATTACGCATTGTTTGGGCAGTAATAGTATTGCACAAACAAACGCTAAAAAATAATAGTATAAAAAGATGGGTTTTCACTCTATAAAGCTATTTAAAATTGTTTAAATTTGAAGCTATTATCAAATTATTATGTTAGAAAAAATAAACAATCTGTTATTAGAAATAGAAGATATTAAGACTCAAAGTAAAGAGCAGGTTGAGGAATATCGCATTAAATGGTTGAGTAAAAAAGGCCAAATTACAGCATTGTTTGATGATTTTAAAACGGTGCCTCATGACGTAAAACGTGAGGTTGGTCAAAAATTAAATGACTTAAAAAACAAAGCTCAACAAAAAATTGACGAATTAAAAGATACCTACGAGTTAAGTGAAGATGTGCAGCCTGCAAGCAACTTAGATTTAACTTTGCCAGGAGATCCAAGCATACAATTGGGCTCGCGCCACCCATTATCGTTAGTTAAAAATCAAATTATTGATGTGTTTGCTCGTATTGGATTTACGGTGAGCGATGGTAGAGAAATTGAAGACGATTGGCATAATTTTACCGCACTAAACACTCCTGAAAATCACCCTGCGCGGGATATGCAGGATACATTTTATGTTGAATTAAATTCGGAAAATACTTTAGCATTAAGCGAATCCGAACAGAAAAATAAAAAAAATGAGGTAATGGTTTTACGCACACAAACCTCGTCGGTGCAAGTTCATATTATGGAAAATCAAAAACCACCTATACGCACTATATCTCCAGGCCGTGTTTATCGTAACGAAGCCATAAGTGCGCGTGCACATTGCCAGTTTCACCAAATTGAAGGGTTATATATTGATGAAAATGTATCGTTTGCCGATTTAAAACAAACACTTAATTTTTTTGCTAAAGAGTTATTTGGAACGGAAACTAAAATAAGAATGCGTCCAAGTTATTTTCCGTTTACCGAACCTAGTGCCGAGGTTGATATTAGTTGTACATTATGTAAAGGTGATGGGTGCAACGTTTGTAAACACACAGGTTGGGTTGAGATTTTAGGTTGCGGTATGGTTGACCCTCAGGTGCTTGATAATTGTGGTATTGACAGTAAAAAATACAGTGGCTTTGCTTTTGGTATGGGTATAGAACGCATAACGATGCTTAAATACCGTGTTAAAGATTTACGTTTGTTTTTTGAAAACGATGTTAGGTTTTTAAGGCAGTTTAGTGGGCAGTAAAATTTCAGAAGCAATTATTCCGAAACAAGAACACATAACACCGTTAACGTGAAAAAATATTATGATAAAAAACATCATTTTCTTAAAAATCTTGCTTTCCTTTTGTTTTAATATCTATTCTCAATCAATTGCAAATATATCAACAAAAAAAATTACTGTGGGCAAGAATCTCATTAACAATAAAGAGATTTTAGCAACAGAAATTTTGTTTCCCGAAAGAATTGAAGAAACCTATCTAGATACATTTAATAATATTCTTTCAGTACAAACAAGAGGCACTAAAAACGACGGAAAATATTTAAAAAATAATGGAGATTTTTTTTATTACAGTTTAACGGATAACAAAGTTAAATGGAGCAAAGTCATTAATTATGTTAATTCATCTATAGAGCAAATAGGCGGACTTATTATTCAAACAAAAATGAATAAGAGTTTTAAACTTAATAATACAAATGGTAACCCAAGTTGGGATATTTTAAATACAGTAAATTTTGTCGATTCAAAATCTGGAATCGCAATTGGTTATAAAAATCCGACTATATTGGAAACTTCATTTAAAAAAAATAAAGATATATTACGAGGGTTTTATTTATCGAATGGAAAACCATTTTGGGAAAGGGAAATTTCTAGAGAATATGGGTGGAATAACATTTATAGGATAAATGATACATCTTTAATTATTATTGCCTCGGGCCTACATTCTGTTAACATAAAAACAGGAAAAGGTTGGACGGTAGGCTTGGTTACCGGTGAAAAAGATTATAAATCAACTGCGGTAGCAAATGTTGCTGGCGTTATTCTTGGTGCTTTAACAGGCGTTTATGCTGTTTCAACTGGATACGATGTTGTTACTGGTATAGTATCAAATGCGGTATTTAATGACAAAGCTATTTATTTAGCCGCAAAAGAAAAAATTATATCAACAGATTATAACGGTAAATTAAATTGGAGTACAATTTTACCAAGTAAGTTATCCAGTGAATCAAGCATTTTTACTGTCGATAGTGTAATTTATATTGTAAATGGAGGTTATGCATCTATGGTGTACAGAAAATTAAGCTTCGGCAAACCATACATTGCAGCATACAACAAATTTTCAGGTTTAAATTATTATTTATCTGAAATAAAAAATACAGGTGAAATTAAACACTATAGAAATCATAAAGACACTATACTCGTATTAAGTAAAAACAAAATATCAAAACATAGTTTAAAAACAGGAAAAACAATTAGTGAAAAAATATTTGACGAAAAAAAATATGGAGAACTCGACTTTATTATCGGCAATGAAATGTATGATTATAAAGATTCTGTTTTCAATTGTTTAGCATTAAGCGACTCTATAAATCATTATATTTATACAACAAATAACAAAGTTTTAAAACTTAATTTTAAGTTAGAGTTTATTACTGAATTGGATGCAAATGATTTGTATTACAATTTTTTAGAACGGTATGATTTGAAATTTCTATATAAAAACAATCAAACTGTAATTTTAAATAAAGAAAACAGAAAAATTACAGCGCTTCCAATTTCAACGAATTCGAAAATCATGAATGGAAAAATTATTGATATTCAAAAAAATAAATTTTTAACAATAGACTTAAATACAATAATTAGCAATGACTAACAAACGATTTGAATCTCTTATACAAATGTTAGAAACAGAACCAAACGATGTGTTTTTAAACTATGCACTTTCG
>JAYSUQ010000071.1:0-2002 GCA_043718985.1 Bacteroidota bacterium
GTTTAATAAAATCTATGCGAGATTGTTTTAAAGCCATTTTAAAATTTAAAATTAATTTTGTTTTTTTCTAGTATTAAATTAATTTGATTTAATAAATTACTGCTGTAACTCATTTTACCAAACCATTGGTATAAGTTTAAAATTTCAATATCGGCAAATGGTGTGCGTTGGTATGTACGCACTGCAAAATATGCGGTAATGGTTAATACATCTAACCTTGTTTTACAATTTTTAAATATTTGTAAAATCTGCTCTCTATCGGGTGGTATTTTTTCCATGGCCTGCTCTAATAAATCAGCCATACCCTTGTATTGAGCAATAGTAAAAGTAAAATCTTTTACATTTTTTTTAATATCTTTTTTTATTTCGGCAACTATGGCACTAGGCACGCTACCGCTTTGTGAGGCCTGTATATTGCCTAAAACTTCGGTAGCTTTTAAATTATCTTTTTTATCTTTATTTTTAAAATGGCGGTAAACACCATAACCAACACCGCCAACTATTCCAATAGCTAAAACGTTTTTTGTTAATGCGGGTGTGTTATTAAAGTATGTTAGTGTGTTACTCATTTAATTTTATTGCAACGGGTTGTTTTTAATAAAAATTCTATTTTATTATTTAGCTCTTCTTTATGTTTTGGAAATAATGTTGCGTTTTGTTCATCATATAAATGCGCAAAAAACAATAAAAAATCTAATAATGTACCCGATTGCAAAACCATGTTTTTTTCATCATTAGTTAATTTCACATACTTTGTTAATGCACCTAGTAAAATAATTAATATCATTTTAGACGGTTTGCATTTTTGAAGCTCGTAAAAGTTTGCAAGGTTTAAAATATATTGTGTTAACGATACACTTTCGTTTAATGTATTAATCATTTGTTACCTCCTCGCTTTCTTGTTCGTTAAATTCTTCAATTACTGCATCGTAGTGCATTTTACTTGTTTTTTGCAACCAATTAACAACGTTATTAAATTGCTCATCTGTGTAGCCCTCTAATTGAGTTAACCACGCGTCCCAACTAACCGATCCAATTTCTGGCAAAACAATTTTTTGAGGGTTGCGTACAACTTTACGTTGTTGTTGTTTTGGTTGTTCGGCTTTTTTTTCTAATATAGATAACCATCTATCAGCTATGGGTAATAATGTGCTTGTAACACTTTCAACCCACTTGCCTGTACTTGAACTTTCATTTAAACCATCTTGCGAGCTTTGCGTTTCGGTTAATTCGTTTTCTAAATCGGCAATCTCTTTTTTATACTGCTCAATATGTGCTTTATACTGCTCGCATTGACTCTCTAAGCGCACCATGTCTGTTTTAAGTTGCAATACTTCGCTATAAGATAAAACCTTATCTATATCTTTTATAACATTAGGTTGTATAATATGAACGTTTGTGCCTCTATTTAAATCTGTATCTTCGGTTAAATTACCTTTAACAAAGCCACATTCATCTGCTTTAACATTACGCCCTTGATTGTTTAAAAAACAAAAGGTATAAAAACCGTCGGGTAAATTTTTAAGGCGTTTAAAAGCCTCATTTAATTTGTCGCTTGCGGTTTCTTTACCTTTTGCCGTATTGTAAGGTACAACAACTTTATTGTTAGAATCTCTAAGGCTTGCAAATTTATAGCCCTGTTCTTTAAAAATTTCTTTTACTTCTTTTTCTGTGTAGGATTTCATTTTGTAGGTTTTAATATTTATTTTATTAACGAGCCAACCGAATATTTTTCAAGTATCTCAACGTATTGAAACGTAATTAACGGAAAATCAGTATAATTATAATTTTCTCGATTTGCAGGTAATTGTAGCGCATGACTTGCTACAAAATTGTGCTGAACATTTGGCGTACTTATTGAAGTGCCCGCCCTTTTTCCTAATGGCGACATAAAAACAAAATTGCCAAACTCATCAGTAAATTGTGTAAAAATAGCGCTAATTAAAAATTGTGCATTTGAAGTATCACCGTAGCCACTAGGGTAAGGAGATTCTTTTGAGCT
>JAYSUQ010000072.1:0-16407 GCA_043718985.1 Bacteroidota bacterium
AAACAACCGATGCAGTTTATGTTGAAGTAAATTATACGTTTAGAGAAGAGGTTAAAAAATGTAATCTTACTTTAATAATTCAAAACGCTGCAGGCGAAACAGTTTGGTTTTTAGATAGAACAGATTATTATAAAGAATTTTATGTAGCCGATATTGGGTCGTATAAAGCTAAAATTAAAATACCAAATCCATTATTAAAACCAGGTCAGTATTTATTAACGGTAGGCTTAAGCGATGCGCAATCAAACGTTGATGACCATAAGTTTACCGCTCTTAAATTTGAAATAGATGGCATTGAATCGCTGAGGTCGAACAGACAAGGCCATTTGTTTTTACCTACACAATGGGAAATGAATAAAGATGTTTAATTTAAAAACATATTTAAAAACATATTTAATGAATTTGATTGTAAATACAATTGAAAACTTAAGTGATGATAAAAAAAATAATTTGTTTTTAAACTTAAAGCAAGTAGTTATTAAAAAACAACAACAAAGCCTCATAAAAAAATATAATCTTAATTTAAATTTTAAATTTAATGGTGATGATATTTTATTTTATGGAAATGGAAAAATAAGTTGTGGCAATAATTCTTACATCGGTAATTACTCAACGATACAAGTTGCCGATAATTGTTTAGTAAGTATTGGAAATAACTGTTCAATATCTCACAACGTTCGTATTTATACAACTACAAGTATTGCCAATCAAAATTTTAACAATACTGAATTAAAGGTTCAAAAAAACGAAAATGTAATAATAGGAAATGGCGTTTGGATTGGTGCTAATGTGTTTATAAACCCAGGCGTTACAATTGGCAATAACTCTATTATTGGCGCTAACTCAGTTATAACAAAAAATATTAATGCTAACGGCATATATGGCGGTGTACCAGCCAAATTAATTAAATATAAAACCGATGTTGCAGAACATTAAAACATTAAAAAATCAATCTCATTTACAAATGAAAACAATATTAGTAACAGGTGCCGATGGATTTATTGGAAGCCACTTAGTTGAAAAATTAATTGATGATGGGCATAAAGTAAAAGCCTTTGTTTACTATAACTCATTTAACTCTTGGGGATGGTTAGATACTTTACCAAAAGAAGTACTCAATAAAATTGAAATTTTTGCAGGTGATGTTCGCGATCCAAATGGTGTGCGAACCGCCGTTAAAGGTGTTGATATGATATATCATTTAGCTGCATTAATTGCAATTCCTTACAGCTACCATTCGCCCGATAGTTACGTTGATACCAATGTTAAAGGAACATTAAATGTTTTGCAAGCCGCTCGCGATTATAATATCGAACGAGTTATTGTAACATCAACATCCGAAGTATATGGCACAGCAATGTATGTACCAATAGATGAAAAACATCCAAAGCAGGGTCAATCGCCCTACTCTGCTTCAAAAATTGGAGCCGATGCTATGGCCGATTCGTTTTACCGTAGTTTTAATTTACCTGTAACAATTGTGCGCCCATTTAATACATTTGGCCCACGGCAAAGTGCACGAGCCGTTATACCAACTATTATTACACAACTATTAGCTGGTAAAACACAAATTAAATTAGGCGCATTACACCCTACCCGCGATTTATTATTTGTAAAAGATACAGCAAATGGTTTTGTAGAAATTGCAAACTCACAAAAAACAATTGGGCACGAAATTAATATTGCCACAGAGCAAGAAATATCTATACAAGATTTAGCGCAGTTTTTAATAGATACAATAAATCCTAAGGCAACTATAATTAGTGATGATGTGCGCTTGCGCCCCGAAAAAAGTGAAGTAGAACGCTTGTTGGGTGCAGCGTCTAAAATAAAAGAGTTAACTAATTGGCAACCCCAGTTCGATTTAAAACAAGGCTTAGTGCAAACGATAGAATGGTTTAGTAAACCCGAAAATTTAAAACAATACAAAGCCGATATTTACAATGTTTAAGCAAACTGTTGATTTTATAAAAACACAATTCCCTAATCAGGAATTTATACCATTACACGAACCACGCTTTGTTGGTAATGAGCGCAAGTATCTGTTAGATTGTATTGATTCAACCTTTGTATCATCGGTAGGTAAATATGTTGATGATTTTGAAAAACAATTAGCAAATTACACGGGGGCTAAATATGCTGTAGCATGTGTAAATGGTACCGCAGCATTACACATGGCAATGTTAGTGGCTGGTGTAAAGCAAACCGATATGGTTATTACACAACCCTTAAGTTTTATTGCCACCTGTAATGCTATTGCTTATATAGGCGCATCACACGTTTTTGTTGATGTTGATTTTGATACAATGGGCCTAAGCCCCGAAAAATTAAGGGTGTTTTTAATAGAAAATACTGTGAAAAAAGCCGATGGATTTACCTATCATAAAACTACTAATCAAAAAATAGCGGCTTGTATACCAATGCACACATTTGGCCACCCTTGCCGTATTGATGAAATAGCAGAAATATGTAGCCAATATAACATTACATTAATAGAAGATGCAGCCGAATCGACAGGAAGTTATTATAAAAACAAACACACAGGCACATTTGGCACATTTGGTACATTTAGTTTTAATGGTAACAAAACCATTACTTGTGGTGGTGGCGGTGCAATTATTACAAACGACGAGGCTTTAGCAAAACGAGCCAAATACTTAACCACGCAAGCAAAAGTACCACACCGATGGGATTTTGTGCACGATGAAATTGGCTATAATTACCGAATGCCAAATATTAATGCTGCATTAATGTGCGCGCAGTTAGAACAACTACCTTTTTTTTTAAATAACAAACGCGAACTTGCAAAACGTTATAGTACATTTTTTAATAGTAATAGCGATTTTAGTTTTGTTAACGAACCAATAAACTCTTCATCTAATTATTGGCTTTGTGCAGTTTTATTAAAAGATAAAAACACACGCAATGAGTTTTTGCAATATGCAAATGATAACGGGGTAATGACAAGACCCGTGTGGACATTAATGAATAAATTACCCATGTTTAAAAATGCACTTTGCGGTAATTTAGATAATGCTATTGAATTAGAAAACAGATTAGTAAACATACCTAGTAGCGTAACAATAACAAATGAATAAGGTTTTAATAATTGCCGAAGCTGGTGTTAACCATAATGGTAGCCTTATAATGGCTAAACAATTAATAGATGCTGCTGCAAATGCTGGAGTAGATTATGTTAAGTTTCAAACATTTAAAACAGAAAACTTAGTAAGTAAATTAGCACAAAAAGCCGATTATCAAAAAAACAATGATAAAGCTGAGCAATCTACTTCGCAGTTTGATATGCTCAAAAAATTAGAGCTTTCAATAGATGATCATCATATATTAATAGATTATTGTCGTAAAAAAAACATTAAATTTTTATCAACTGCATTTGATTTAGATAGTATTGATTTATTAAACGAATTAAAAATTGATTTATTTAAAATTCCATCGGGCGAAATAACAAACTTACCTTACTTAAAAAAAATTGGTGCGTTACAAAAACAAGTAATCGTATCAACAGGTATGTGCGTGATTTCAGAAATTACTGATGCAATTGATGTACTTGTTAAAGCGGGTACAAAAAAAGAAAATATTTCGGTATTGCATTGCACTACCGATTACCCAACGGCAATGATTGATGTAAATTTAAATGCAATGATTTTTTTAAAGCAACATTTAAATGTACCTATAGGCTATTCAGATCACACGTTAGGTATAGAGGTGCCAATTGCAGCAGTGGCAATGGGCGCATTAATTATCGAAAAACATTTTACTTTAAATAAAACCTTGCCAGGGCCCGATCATTTAGCATCACTAGAGCCCGATGAATTAAATGCAATGGTAAGCGGTATCAGAAATATTGAAAAAGCATTAGGAGCATTCGAAAAAAAACCTACCCAAAATGAATTAAAAAATAAATTAGTTGGTAGAAAAAGTATCCATTTAAATAATCAATTAAAAAAAGATTCAATTATTACTGAAACTGATTTAATAATGCTAAGACCTGGAGATGGTATATCGCCAATGTTAATAGATAGAGTAATTGGAAAAAAAACAAAACATAATTTCGAATGCTTTCATAAAATACAACTTGATGATTTTGAATAATGGAAATAAGAGATTATAACGAAGGCGATGAAATTCAAATACTACAATTATTTGAAGAATCGTTTGGGAAAAAATTATCATTAGACTTTTGGAAGTGGCGGTTTTTAAATAATCCAACTAACAAATTAATGATAAAATTAATGTGGGATAACAACACGTTAGTTGGTCATTATGCCGTATCTCCAGTTAAATTAATGTTTGACGATGAGGTCGTTTTATCTTCATTATCAATGACAACAATGACGCATCCAAATTATGCGGGGAAAGGGATTTTTTCGGAACTAGCACATTCATTGTACACAGATGAGGCGGCTCAAAATAATTTAAGTTCAGTATTCGGTTATCCCAATAATAATTCTCACTATGCGTTTATTAAAAATTTAAATTGGAAAAATTTAGAATCGGTACCCACATTTTCAATTAATGTAAATAACATAAAGCCTTGTGTAATTAATAATGTAGTTGAGTTTTTTGAATTTACAAAAGAACACGAACTTACATTTAGCAACATTTACAAAAAACATTTAGTTAAAGTAGCACGTACGGTTGAGTATTTAAATTGGCGATACGTAAAAAACCCTATTAATAACTACATTTTTTTTGAGTATAAATTTAACTCAGAAAATTATTTTGCTGTTACTAAAATTTTTAAATCATTTTCAAATCCTGCCTTTTTCGAAATTGATATTTTAGAATTAGTGTTTCCAGCAAACTATGAAATTTTATTAATGCTGCTTAATGCAATTACGTTTAAATACAAATTATCTAATCTATCTAAAATAAATATTTGGCTTTCATTAAACGATGATAGACATATTTTACTCGAAAAAATTGGTTTTGAAAACAATTTACCCATCACGTATTCGGGTATAAAAGTTTTAGATAATAATTATAAAGAAATGTATGATTCGAGAAATTGGATGTACTCGATGGGTGATTCGGATATATATTAAAAATGAAAAATAAAAGAAAAATAGTTGCAGTAACAGGTGCCCGATCTGAATACGATATTTTATATCCAATATTAGAAAAGTTACATAACGATGGTAATTTTACTTTAGAGTTAATTGTAACTGGCGCTCACTTATCCCAAAAATATGGATATACAATACATAATATTGAACGTGATGGTTTTACAATTGCCGAAAAAATAAATAATTTAATTGAAGATGATAAACGGATTTCTCGAATAATTTCGTTAGGAAGACAGATTGAACCTTTAGCATTAGCATTTGAAAAAACAAAGCCCGATATTGTTTTAATAGTTGGAGATAGAGAAGAAGCGATAACCGTATCAATGACGGCAGCATACATGGATATACCAGTGGCACACATTGCAGGCGGAGATATTGCAAAAGACGGAAATATTGATAATTCGGTAAGGTACGCTACCAGCAAATTTGCGCACATACATTTTACTATTTTAGAACAGCATAAGCAAACGTTATTAAAGTTAGGCGAAAACGATTGGCGAATTTTTACAGTTGGTAATCCAGCTTTAGATAGATTTTTATCAACACCACATTTAACTAAAAAACAACTTTCGGATAATTTAAATTTTGATATTGAAAATGAAAAATACTTAGTTTTAATACAACACCCTATAATAACAGATGTAGAAAATGAAGCAAAAAATATTAGAGAAACGCTAAATGCAATTGTAAAGTCTGGTTTTAAATGCTTAATAAATTATCCAAATTCTGATGCTGGAAATTATGCAATTATTGAAGCATATGAAGAGTATAATGAAAAGCATTCGCAATTATTTGTGTTTAAAAATTTAGACAGATTAAACTATGTAAACATATTACGAAATGCATCGTGCTTAATAGGTAACTCTAGCTCTGGTATAATTGAGGCACCATCATTTAAATTACCAGTTGTAAATGTTGGCACAAGGCAAAGGGGTCGTTTTGATGCCGGTAACGTGATTTTTGTAGATAACAATGAAACAGATATATTGAATGCCATACATAAATCAGTATCCGATAATGATTATGCTAATGAAATATCTAAAATAAAAAATCCATACGGCGACGGAACATCGGCAAACAAAATTGTTGATGTGTTAAAAAACATAGAAATAAACAATAAATTAATTTATAAAAACATTACCTATTAATATGAATGTTATAGTTATATCAGCCCATCCTGATGATGAAGTTATTGGTTGCGGTGGCACATTATTAAAACATAAACAAAACGGAGATTGTATTTACTGGCTTATAATTACAAATGTTTTTGAAGAGTACGGTTTTAGTAAACAAAGAGTAATTAGCAGGCAAAATGAAATTGAAAAAGTAGCGCAAATGTTTAAAATGAATAAAACATTTAAACTCGATTATCCAACAATGAGTTTACATTCAGAAACTACAAATTCTATCATACCAAAAATATCAGATATATTTAATGAGGTTAAACCAGAGGTTGTATATGTTATGAATAGATCTGATGCACACTCCGACCATCGAATAACGTTTGATGCTGTAGTTGCGTGCACAAAATCATTTAGATACCCGTATGTGAAAAAAGTATTAATGTATGAGTGTATATCCGAAACTGAGTTTGCACCAGCCTTACCCGAAAAAGCATTTATACCAAATTATTATGTAAATATTTCGGAATATTTTAAACAAAAAATTGAAATAATGAACGTATACGAATCCGAAATGGGCGAACATCCATTTCCTCGTAGCGAAAGAAACCTTGAAGCACTAGCAGTATACAGAGGAGCCGTTGCAGGTGTAGAGTATGCAGAGGCCTTTCAGTTAATTAAATACATTGACAAATAATTAATGAAAAGTGTAGTATTAATAGGTTATTCGGGTCACGCCTTTGTTGTTTATGAGGCTTTAGCATCGCAAAACTTAATTGTAAGTGGCTATACTGATGTTACAAAAAAAAACAATAACCCTTATTTGTTAAATTATTTAGGTAGCGAGGCTGATGAAACCGTTTTAAATACACTTAATAATTATCAATATTTTGTTAGCATAGGTAACAACCTACAAAGGCAAGCTATTACATCTCAATTAATTAATGTAATTGGCAATCCTATTAATGCAATTCATAAATCAGCTATTATTAGTACAAGCTGTACTTTAGGGTTTGGTAATTTGATGGCGCCAAATGCAATACTAAATGCACAGGTGCAAATTGGCAATGGTGTAATTTGCAACAGTGGCAGTGTAATTGAACACGAATGTGTTATTGATGATTACGTTCATGTAGCACCTGGTGCAATTTTGTGTGGTAATGTATGCGTTGGTAAAGGCAGTTTTATTGGTGCCAATTCTGTTATTAAAGAGGGAATTAAAATAGGACAAAATGTTATTATTGGAGCGGGAACAGTTGTTATTCGCAACATTGCAGATAATCAAAAAGTAGTAGGTAATCCTCAACGAATTTTATGATAGATTATAAAAATTTTAAATTATTAAATACCGCTACAGCACGTGAGGCATTGCAGGTAATTAATACGTTAGCTATACCTAATATGGCGTTATTTATTACTGATACTAATAATAAACTTTTGGGTACAATAACCGATGGCGATATTAGAAGAGGGTTGCTAAATAATTTTTCGATAAATGATGAGGCACTAAAATTTGCAAATTTAAATTTTAAATATTTAACCCAAGATGAAGATAATTTTGAAAAGGTAAAATTATTAAAATCAAAAAACATACGCTTTGCACCAATTATTTGCGAAACAACAACAAAAATTATTGATGTTATAGATTTAGATAACATTAAAGCAATATTACCAGTAGATGCTGTTTTAATGGCGGGCGGTATTGGCGAAAGGTTAAAGCCTTTAACAAACAACACGCCTAAACCAATGCTTATTGTTGGCGATAAACCAATTATAATTCGAAACATTGATAGATTAAAATCTTATGGCGTTTCAAATTTTCATGTATCTGTAAGGTATTTAGCCGAACAAATTGAACAAGGCATAAAAACACACTCTAACACAAACGCAAATTTTAATTTTGTTTATGAAGATAAACCTTTAGGTACAATAGGTTCAATAAATTTAATTAAAGAGTTTAAAAACAATACAATACTATTAATGAATTCTGATTTATTAACTAATATTGATTTTGATGATTTTTACCAAAAATTTATTGATAGTAATGCCGATATGCAAGTAGCTACAATACCATATAATGTTGATGTGCCCTATGCAGTAATGGAAATTACTAAAGATAGCAGAGTTACTGCTTTTAAAGAAAAACCACGTTACACATATTACTCTAATGCTGGAATTTATTTGTTTAAAAAAGAACTCATAAAACATATTCCTGAAAATGAAAAATTTGATGCCACGCATTTTATGGAAATTGTTATTAAGCAAAACAAAATATTAAACTCTTATCCTATTATTGATTATTGGTTAGACATTGGTCGTTTAGAAGATTTTTATAAAGCCCAAGAAGATATTAAACATTTAAAATTTTAATGAAAACGTTATTTATTATAACAGCAAGAGGCGGCTCTAAAGGCATACCAAAAAAAAATATAAAAATTTTAAATGGTAAACCTTTAATAGATTACTCGATTAAAATTGCGCGTAACTTTTGTGCCGATAATGATATTTGTGTAAGTACTGATGATGATGATATAATAAACACCCTTAGCCGTTTTTCAAATTATACAGTGCCATTTGTTAGACCTAAAGAATTAGCAACAGATACAGCTACAAGTTACGATGTATTAATACACGCTTTAAATTTTTATCAGTCAAAAAACATTATTTATAATACTATTGTGTTATTACAACCAACATCACCATTTAGAACAATTAAAAACGTGCAACAAGCACTTGATGAATTTAAGCTCAATAAAGTTGATATGGTTGTATCCGTAAAAGAATCGTCAGCAAACCCGTATTATAATTTATTTGAAGAGAACGATAAAGGTTTATTACAAAAATCAAAACCATCAACATATACGCGTAGGCAAGATTGCCCAAAAGTTTACGAATATAATGGTGCAGTGTATGTTATAAATGTTGAATCTCTTTTGCAAAAAAATGTTTCGGAATTTACACAAATAAAAAAAATTGTAATGTCGGATGATGAATCGCTAGACATTGATACACCATTTGATTGGAAAATTGCCGAATTATTAATGGCGCAATAAAATGGATTACAATGGTGCTAAAAATATTATCGAAAAAATTGAAACAGAAATTAATGTTACAAGTATTACCTATAATAACAAAGCAATATGGCCCATTATTAAAAATTATTTATTTTTCGGACTATTAAAACAATCTCATAATAATGATACGGCAAATGAAAAAGGAGAAAATAGCGAAAATGAATTTATACAAAAAAACAAAACAATAAATCATTTTAAAAATTTAAAAAACTACATTTCGTATCAATTAAAATTCAAACAAAGTTTACAACAAATTAATTTCAATAAAGGTAATGATAATTCAATTTTAGTTGTTGATGTTGATGACGCATTGTATGTTGATGAATATGAAAACAGAAAATATTCGAGATACATAACTCCTTACCTAGAGTTTTTTAAACAAAAAAATGAAGTATTATTTTTAAATTTATCCGAAAGTAAACCATTAATTAATAAGTACACCGAGCCCATTTGGATAAATAGTTTTTATTTTACCGAATCAAAAAAAATAATTAGTTATTATTTTAAAAACCTATTTAAGACAAAAAAACAAAAAAACTTAAATTTAATTACCGATTATTTAAATAACAAAGAGTATAAAAATGCACTTAATACAACACATTTAATTAGTAATTTAAAAAGTATTGATGTTTATGAAAGCCTTTGGCTTAACGTATTAAAAAAAGCAAAACCTAAATTAGTTTTTTTAGAATGTTACTATGGCAATAAAAAACTATATGGTTTAATTGCAGCCAGCAAAAAATTAAATATAAAGGTAGTAGATATTCAACACGGTAGTGTATTAGATCAAATGTATATTGGCTGGCAAAAAACGCCAAAAAACGGATATGACTATTTGCCCGATTACTACTGGTGTTGGAGTAAAAATGATGTTAATATTGTTGGAAATTCGAGATTAAACAGCCAAGAATTAAAACCAATTTTAGGGGGTAACTTATGGATGCAAAAACAACTTACTCAAAAATTTAATAATAAAAGCAATGATAATTTACAATTGATTTTAAAAAATAATCACGAAAAAATAATACTGGTTACGCTTCAACATTCAATACCAATATCGCAAATACTTTTAGATGCGATTAATAATTCATCAAAAAAATGGTTATGGTTAATTCGATTTCATCCAAACGATTTGGTTGATCCTAATTATCGAAAAACATACATAACTGCTTTAGAAAACAATAAAAATGTAGAATTTAACGAAACAACAAAAGCAGATATGTATTGGCTATTTCAACAATCAACAAATCATATCACACACCATTCTACATCTGCCGTTGAGGCAATAACATTTAAACTGCCTACAATTTTATTAGGAAGAAAATTTGAAACCATATTTAAAGAATACATTGATGCAAATTTTTTTTATATTGCTGATACAGGCAACGATATTTGCAATTTAATAAACAGTAAACTTACGTTTAACGAAGATTTATATAATAATTACAAAACCGAAATTTTAGAAAGTGTTGCTGAAATTTCTTTAAAAAATTTATTAAACTAATGTGCGGAATAGCTGGTATATATAATTTACACAACAACGTTGTTTTAATTGATGAATTAAAAAAAATGACAGATGTTATTTCGCATCGTGGGCCCGATGGACAAGGGCATTGGATTAATGATAAACAAAACATTGGCTTTGGTCACAGGCGATTATCAATTATCGATTTATCTGAAAACGGTAAACAACCAATGCATTATTATAATGAGCGTTACACAATTACATTTAATGGCGAAATTTATAATTACATTGAGTTAAAAAAGGATTTAATTAAAAAAGGATTTCAATTTATATCTGACAGTGATACTGAAGTGTTGCTTGCGTTATACCATAACAAACGCGAAAAATGTTTGGATGATTTAGACGGTATGTTTTCGTTTGCAATTTGGGATGAAGTTAAAGGCACTTTGTTTTGTGCACGTGATAGATTTGGTGAAAAACCATTTCATTATTATCACAATAAAAACCAATTTATTTTTGCTTCCGAAATAAAACAATTTTGGGCAATTGATATTGAAAAAAAATTAAATCAAGAAAAATTAATACACTTTACCAAAACAGGAAACACCGAAGATGCTAGCAATGTAACCGAAACTTTTTTTAATGGGATTGAAAAATTAGAACCTGCACACTATTTAATAATTGATGCAGATAAAAGTATAACTATAAAACGTTATTGGGATATTGATTTGAATGCAGAAAAATTTAATGGCTCAATAGAACAAGCTGCCGAAAAATTTTTAGAATTATTTACCAACTCTATTAATATTCGCTTACGCTCTGATGTAGCAATAGGGTCAAGTCTTTCGGGAGGCTTAGATTCTTCGAGCATTGTAATGTTAATTGATGCATTAAAGGGAAAAGATTTAAAACAAAATACATTTTCGGCTCGTTTTAAAGATTTTGCTAAAGATGAAGGTACACATATTGATGCCGTTATAAAAGCTTGTAAAAACATGCAAGTGCACTACACTTGGCCCGATAAAGATTATTTTGAAAAAGTGTTTGATACAGTTACTTATCATCAAGATGAGCCTTATGTATCGGCAAGTATTGTTGCGCAATACGCGGTAATGGAATTAGCTAAACAAAACAATGTTACTGTTTTGTTAGATGGGCAAGGTGCGGATGAGCAATTGGCAGGTTATTTACCTTACTATCATTTATATTTAAACAAACTATTTTATTCAAATCCAAAATTATATAAAACAGAATTTAAAGCCTATCAAACTAAACATCAACTAGCCTGTAATTATAAATCGCCAGCCGATAACGAAACTTGGCGAATGAAAATAGGCCGTTATAAAAAACTGTATTTAGGTCAACCTCTTCCAAACCAAAATGATTTTACAAATTCATTAAAAAGTAGTACCACGCACACAGGCCTTACCGATTTGTTACGTTATGCCGATAGAAACTCTATGGCGCAATCGCGCGAAGTGAGGTTACCCTTTTTAAGTCATAAGTTAGTTGAATTTGTTTTTTCGTTACCCGATGAATTTAAATTAAATGATGGGTGGACAAAGTTTGTACTAAGAAAATCGATGACTGAAATTTTACCAAATTCTATTTGCTGGAGGGTAGATAAAATTGGTTATGATACACCACAAGAAACCTGGTTTAATGCAGAACACAATAAAACTAAAATTAATAAAACTGCTGCTTTTTTAAATGTAGATAGGAATAAAAATTCAACAATTGATTTTAGATTACTAGTGGCGTCAAAGTTTTTGTAATTTAATTTAACATTAAAAACAACAGTAAACTAAAGTTAAACTAACAATGATAAAAAGTTTAAAAAATAAAATACTCCGTAAATTAAAAACATATTTTGTAACAGATAGTACTACTATTGTTACAAGTGGTATTATAAATAACACTGTAAAATTACAAAACTCAACACTTTCGGGAAACATAACAATTAATAAAAATTCGGAAATTACAAACTCAACATTATATACTGATGTGATGATTAACGAAAACTCAAAAATTAATAACTCTGTTTTATGGAGTAATGTGAGTGTAGGGAAAAATGCAAACATACAAAGCTCAACAATAACGTGTGCTACACATTCAAAAATAAGCATTTCTAATAATGCAATTATCCAAAATGCAAAGCTAAACGGCAACATTACTATTGGGCAAAATGTAAAAATAATTGATGGCGTGCATTTATCAGGTAAAATAACAATAGGCAAAAACGTGTCGTTAAATGGCCCAGGTACCGATGTAATATCGGCTATTAATGAGGTAGTAATTGGCAACTATTGTTCAATAGCTCGCAATGTTGCTATACAAGAGTTTAACCATAATTTTAATAATTTATCAAGTTACTTTATACATCAAAATGTGTTTAAAGAAACAAAACAAAAAGACATTGTATCTAAAGGTACTATCGAAATTAAAAACGATGTATGGATTGGTACACAATCTGTCATCTTATCGGGTGTAACAATTGGTAATGGTGTTGTAGTTGCAGCAAACTCTACCGTTGTAAACAATGTGCCCGATTATGCAATTGTAGCAGGCTCACCAGCTAAAATTTTATCGTATCGGTTTAGTCCCGAAATTATTGCAGAATTATTACGCATTAAATGGTGGAGTTGGAGCGACGAAAAATTGCAACAAAATAAATTATTATTTAGTGATGATTTAAATTTAGATATTTTAAAATCAATTAATTAAAATGTTGTTTTCAATATTAATAGCAAACTATAACAACGGCAATTACTTTAGTACGTGTTGGCAAAGCATAATAAACCAAACTTATAAAAATTGGGAAGTTATTATTGTTGATGATAAATCAACCGATAACTCGGTGCAGCTTATTAAACAAGTTGTTGCAAACGATGGGCGTGTAAAATTTTTAGAAAACGATAAAAATTATGGTTGCGGTTACACTAAAAAACAATGTGCCAATTTAGCAACTGGGCAAGTATGCGCTTTTTTAGATCCGGACGATGCGCTTGAACTAAACGCCTTGCAAATGATGATTGATGCTTTTGAAGTTGATAGCGAACTAGTTTTAGCATACTCAAAACACCATCGTTGCAATACACAGCTTATTAGTATGGGTAACAATTATGACTTACCTATTATAAATACTGCCGATGCTTTTTATTTTAACTTAGGTGGTGTAATATCTCATTTTACTGCATTTAAAACCAATGCTTACAAAAAAACAGCTGGCATTGATGCTTACATGTTAAGAGCCGTTGACCAAGATTTGTATTTAAAACTTTGCGAACAAGGGCCAACAAAAGCCATAAATAATTATTTATATAAATACCGAATTCACGCTAACGGCATATCAACTGGTAACGATGATAGTAATGTTACCAAAGCCGATTATTGGCATTGGTATGCAATTAACGCCGCCGCAAAACGCCGAGGTATTTATATAGAAAATTTATTTACTGATAAATTTGTAAACAAAGGCAGTTACACTTTTTTGCAAAAAACACAGCAACTCATTTTAAATAGTGGGAGTTATAAATTAGCACAAAAAATATCAACCATCAAAAATAAGTTTACCAAACTTTAATGAGCCATCAACCATTAATATCGGTTTTAATGCCCGCTTATAATTGCCAACAGTATGTGAAGTTTGCAATTGATTCGGTTTTGAAACAAACCTATAAAAATTTCGAATTATTAATAGCCGATGATGCCTCAACCGACGATACAAAAAATATTATAAATAGTTATACTGATAGTAGAATTAAACTACATCATAACTCAAAAAATTTAGGCTATTTAAAAACCAGTAATAATTTAGTTAGCATTTGCAAAGGCAGCTTTATTACTTTTCAGGATGCTGATGATACTTGTGCCGAAAATAGATTTGAAATTTTATTAAACGAATTTAAATTAAATAACAATTTAGCCTGTGTGGGTTCGTTTGTAACTAGGGTTGATGAAAACAATAATACACTTAGCTTAATTGAATTTAAAACAAACCATAACCAAATAAAAAACGATTTACCCAATACATTTAATTGTGTGGGTTCGGCATTAATGGTAAAAAAAAACGTAATAAATACACTTGGTTTATACCACAATTATTTTGATAGAATTGGAAGTGAAGATTTATTTTGGTTTGGATTAATAGTTAAAAATTACGAAACAAAAAATTGCGCACTACCTTTATATCATTATCGAGTTACACCAAACTCAATATCAAACGATTTAAATAAAACACCAAAAAAATTAATGAGTGGCGAGTTGGCAAAGCTTGCATTAATGCATTACTATAAAACAAACACTATAATTTTTGATAATAAATATAAATTAAAAATATTAGAAAACTATTTAATAGGCAAAGGTTTATGCTGGCAAACACACTATAAAAAAGGATTGGTATTGATTTTAAAATCAATACTATTAAACCCATTTGCATATACCGAGCGCTATAAATTAATAACTATGTACTTGCCCAAACTGTTAAAATAATGAGTGCAAGCAAAACACTATTTTTAGTTACTAAAACCTATCCGTTTGGTAAAGGTGAACAATATATTACAAACGAAATTAACGCCTTATCGTTAGCATTTAATAAAGTAATTATTTACCCAAACGATTATTACAACAACAACACAACGCACTCATTTAATTTCCCTAATAATGTAGAGGTATTAAACCTAAACCAATTACTTACTCCTAACAATAAAAATAAACTAAACGACTACTGCTATTTACTAAAACAATTAATTTTAGAGTTTTTTGCAACTGACGATAAACGTAATTTTTTTAAAAACTTTAAATGGAACTTAATAAATTTTTATACCCAACTAAAATTATCGTATTGTTTTGCAACTTACTTAACAAACAATAACTACAATGCAACTAATGCGGTTTTTTATAGTTACTGGTTTCATAAATCGGCTATTATATTAAGCATTTTAAAAAGCAAAAAATGTATTACAAAATTTGTATCGCGTGCCCATAGTATTGATTTGTATCACAATAAATGGGGCATCATAAACGAAAATGTAAAAGTACCACCATTTAAAAATTTTAAACTAAGGTATGTTGATGAAGTTTTTTGCGTATCCAATCACGGTACACAATTTTTAAAAAATGAATTCACAACTTACAATCAAAAAATAACTACGCGTTATTTAGGTGTTAACGATGTTGGTAATGATGAACCATATAAAATTGAAAATAACACATTTAACATTGTAACCTGTTCGGGATTTGATGCTAACAAGCGCGTGCACGAACTCGCAAAAGCATTGCAACAAATTAAGCAACCCCTAACCTGGACTCATTTTGGCGACGGCAAACTACGAAATTGTGTTGAACTCGAAATTAAAAAACTACCAAATAATATTACGGTTAACTTAATGGGAAATGTGCCAAACAATGAGGTAAAGTTGTTTTATACAAAACATAAAATTAATTTATTTGTAAATTTAAGTGTGGTTGAGGGTTTACCAGTTTCTATAATGGAAGCAATGATGTTTGGCATACCAATTATTGCAACATCTGTTTATGGCACACCCGAGGCGGTTATTGATACCCAAAACGGTTTTTTAATTGCTGTTAATTTTACACAAACTCAATTAATTAATAAAATTGAATATTGCATATTAAATCAAAAACAGTTAGCTACTATG